>JADEXW010000375.1 GCA_015206935.1 Pseudanabaenaceae cyanobacterium LEGE 13415
GTAAAGTACTCTGTGCTAAAACTCAATTTAGCTAAAAATTTGAAAATTGGGCATCTCGAAAAATTAGATTAAGCGGAAGGGTGTGAGCGAGAAAGGGTGACAAGCTAGAGATAACGATACCTGGAGAGCGTCACTCGTGGGGCAAGGATTTGGTAAAGACAAAATTGAACACCGCCACGCCAAACTGGAGCAGAAGAAAGATTTGCTGGTGCGTTTAGGCGAAGTGATTGAGTGGGAAGCATTTCGAGCGAGTTTAGAAACCGTGCATGAGAAGCCGCGAAAAAGCAAAGCTGGGCGAAAAACGCACGATGTGATTCTGATGTTTAAGCTGCTGATATTACAGCAGTTGTACAACATCAGTGATGACGAACTAGAGTACCAGGTGAATGACCGACTGTCGTTCATGCGATTTCTGGGATTGGGCATCGGAGATTCTGTGCCTGATGCAACGAGTGTGTGGTTGTTCCGTAAACAGTTGCGGGAGCTAGGGCTGATAGAAGCCTTGTTTGAGCAGTTTGACGGCTATCTGCGAAGTCACGGCTATCAAGCCAAAGGTGGGCAAATCATTGATGCGACCTTGATTCCCGTTCCCAAGCAGCACAATCGTAAGGAAGATATCGAACAGCTAGAGCAAGGGGAGATTCCAACCGGATGGATGGAACACCCAAAACGGTTTGAGCAGCGGGACTTAGATGCACGCTGGATGTAGAGATCGGCGTAATTCTGGATCTTGATCTATGTCAAACCCTATCTTTGGCTCCGCTTGTAATTTCTAGACTCAAATTGCTGTAATTCAGGACTGTCAGAGCTTTCAGCGACTTTCTAGCAGTTCACCGTTCATCATCTAAGCTTGACGTAGACGAACGGAAAGGCTTGGTCTCTCGTTGGGTGTGAAATAGTTTCAATACCACATCACTCGATCGCGGATCGCTCAATTCCCTGCACCATCTACCTTCTCAAGCATTCCTCATAAAGACGTAGACGAAAAAACGATCGAACCCTATCTCAAACTCTATCTGTCCGTTTCTAAGACCATCATTAACCCTATCTTTCTCTATCTTGTGCGCTTTCTCGAACAAGTTGCAGCAGTAGAAAACTATGGCTGCATTGGTTTGATCGTGACAGATCGTCGAATGCGCCACAGATGCCAGTGCTTTTCCGATCGATAGCTTGCTAACTCTTTCAGTACTTATCTCGCTTGATAAATTTGGTGCGTGTTCGGATCGTAAAGGACTCCACCCGTAAACAGCAATGGCGCTTTCGCTCCAGTATTGCGAACTAAGCAGTAGACATCCTCATTGCCTGCAAAACACCGATGGTACTGCTGTCTCAACCGCAGATAGTCGAATCGATAAAGCTGAGAGACGATGCGTTGGGCTGGTTCATTGCCCGTATCAGCACAAGCTTGCAGTTGACCAATGCTAAACGTCTGTAAAATTCGCATACTCGTCCACATTCGCCGCACGATGTTCTGAAAATTCAGCGTGTTCTGATACCGTTTTACCCTTTTGGTACCCTCAACCGTCGGCTTCAGGTTAATGTTATAAAACCTGAGAGTCTGGTAGTAAGTTGGATGGACACGAAAATGCGGCGGAGTACGATCACCAAGACGAATCACAAATTCTGCTTGCTCGAACAGGGACAACAGAACCAGAGCATCAAACTCATCAAATCGACTCCAAAATTCCAGTTGAGTGGTGCTGCATTGGTCAAGCCAGATATCGAGCCAGCAGGGGTGCTGATAGAACGCATCTGATGACTCAGAGTCGGAAGTGATCAGACTGCTCATGGTTACGATTCCGGTGATGAGTCATGTTCATCGATCGTTCTCCATTCCACTGCTTCAACGCCTTCAAATCCGAGTGATGTAAGGTAAATCGGCAGAATGGTGAGCCAGTCGATCGATTGTTCGAGCAAGTTCTGAATGTGTTCGTCGTCCCAATCGAATTGACCCCAATATCCAGGCTCAACAATGTGCTCCTCGATCGTGATCCAAGCAGGAATCTCACTCGGCAATTGTGTGCATAAAAACACACCGATCAGGGATTGATCGATCGACGTTTGACGCTCAATATTCATGATGTTGCAGGGGGCGAGAATAAGGTTCTGTTGCAAAAAGTGATAGGGTTAAGAGCCTGTTGAGAGAAAAAGTGACATTCCGTGGTTGATCCCAAAGCTCCGTTTAAATGGCGGCATTTTCTGCCAGATATCATTCTGTTAAATGTGCGGTGGTACTGTCGCTACTCTTTGAGCTACCGGGACTTAGAAGAAATGATGGCAGAGCGTGGAGTTGAGGTCGATCACACTACCATCTATCGGTGGGTGCAGGACTACGCACCAGAATTGGACAAGCGCATTCGTCCCTTTCTCAATCCCACGAATGACTCATGGCG
This sequence comes from Pseudanabaenaceae cyanobacterium LEGE 13415, assembly GCA_015206935.1. Taxonomy (GTDB): domain Bacteria; phylum Cyanobacteriota; class Cyanobacteriia; order Leptolyngbyales; family Leptolyngbyaceae; genus Leptolyngbya. The sequence goes on from JADEXW010000375.1 coordinate 2,394, forward strand.
CGTAGACGAAACTTACATCGAGATCAAAGGAGTATGGAAATACCTGTACCGAGCCGTGGATTCAGTGGGCAATACGCTGGACTTTATGCTGAGTGCGAAACGAGATGGGAAGGCAGCAGCCCGCTTTTTCCGTAAAGTGTTGGGAGCCAAGCACACTCAAACGCCACGAGTGATCACGGTCGATAAAAACGCTGCTTATCCAGTCGCCATTGATGAATTGAAGCAGGACAAAACGTCAAAAGCAGAGACCGAATTGCGGCAGAGCAAATATTTGAATAACATCATCGAGCAAGACCATCGCAGGGTAAAACGCATCGTCAAACCGATGATGGGATTTCAATCGTTCAATACGGCAAGGAGAACTTTGCGCGGGATTGAGGCAATGGCGATGATTCGTAAAGGTCAAGTGAAGGGAATCAATCGAGGGGACAGTGTATCTCAAGTTGAATTCATCAATGAACTCTTTGGTGTGATTGCTTAAAGCAATGCAAACGAGACCAGTTCGTTTGTCACTTTAAAGTCTTTGCAACAGAACCCATCTTGGTAGTCCACTTGCCGGGTAAAGAAGAAAGGCAGTCCTGACCATTGTGTCGCATTGATGCTGTCCCATTTGTGAATGCGGGCAAATGCCTCAATGCGGCTGAGTCCGACCGTGATTAGACGAATGCTTCCTTTGGCTGCTTTGTGTAGCTGTTCGAGCAAATCCGTCTGCACTTCGATGAGACACAGTTCTTGAGCGATCTTTTGGGTATCTTCGAGATCACACGGCAAGAAGTTCACCCACTGTGAGATGCGTCCGGCGATGATCTTGCGTCGGGCAAGCTGTTTTTCAAGTTTTTGTGAGCCGATCAACCACACGGGAAGTCCAGTCAGATCGTGAATGTCGCGCACGGTATCGATCATGCGCGAGTTTTGAAACAGATAGTCAGCTTCATCAATAAAGAATGGGCGCTGGCTCAGTTTTAATTGATCGACGATTCCTTGCAACATCTGGGCTGGATACCGTGGGGGTGAGATCGACAGTTCTGCCAGAATTGCCATCAGCATCGTCGAAGGCGACCAGAGTGAAACCGCTCGCACATAGACCCCATTTTCGCGATTGACCAGCCAAGCGGCAGCAGTCGTTTTACCAAAGCCTGTGGGAGCATAAATCAAGCCCATTCTTGGAATTCCAACTTCACGTTTATGGGATTCCTGAAAGCCGCTCGACAAGCTGACAATGTTTTTCGTGGTGACAATCTTGTAGCGCATGGTACTGATCCTGAAATGAATTGTGATGAGTCAATTTGAACGTTCACCCTGATGCACCGAGCCAAATTTGAAACTGATATTCTTCTGAGGAATTGGTATACGCTCTCAGAACGCCCAAGCCTTCAGGTTGATGAACGTAGTCGAGCAGAGTTTGTTGATCCTGACTGGGAATCTCTTGATCATTCCGCCATTGCTTCAGTGCCGTTTCGAGCAAGGAACGACGATCAACGATCGTGCTGGTTGAGATCGTTCTCCCATCAAGCCAATCCCAAAATCGCTGCTCTTCGAGCGGGGAAACTGTCACCGCAGCCAGAAAACCTTTCCCTTCAGTCGAACTGAACTGTTGTTTCACGATTTCTAATTCACTCGGTTCTAATTCTGGGCAAGGTTGCTGTTGTTGCCACCGCTCGACCCATTGTTCTAGCTGATAGCGCAACGATCTCTGCTCCTGTTGGATCGTTTGCTGTTGGGATTCGGCTTCTAATCGCTTGAGTTCTCGATGATAGGCTTCAAGATCGATCATGGCTGGTAATTCATTTGAATTGGAATCAGCCGCCGCGATCGCAGCCGTCACTGCTTGAATTGCAGGATAGTTGTGAAGTTGAGTATTGATCGTTTGCTCTAGTACTTTTGCTGTCTGACCAATGAGTAGGTATGGGTCAGCAGCAAGTTTACGAAGCAGTGCTTTTCCACGTTTGCGAATTTGATTGATCGATCTCAACAGGACTTCATACAGGTGTCTCGCTCGACTCGCAACCTCAGCTAAGTTCACATCATCGGCTTCCCGCCAGACGGCACAGCCGATAAATTGACTCAGTTCAGCACTGGTGTAAAGGTAAATAGTGCGTGGCTCTCGTGGATTGAAACAAGCATAGACACTTTTGCCAATCCACGTTGCCAGTTCTGCTGCAACATAAAGCCGTCCTCCGACCGAAATCCCTTGTCGTCCCACCTTTCGCATTCCCGATTTCCCAGGTGCCGCCATCATGAGAAAATCGAGTTCACGCGGATTTTGAATGGTGCGCTGTGTCCAGACTTGCTCGATCGCTTCTGCCGAAACTTCGAGCGGAGATTTACCTTCGAGTCCAATTCCTGCTCGTCCATGTGGACGCTGCTCATACTCAATGCACCATAAATCACACCAGCGCTGGAATTCGTCGATCGACATTGCCAGTTCAATCGCAGGACGATTCTTTGACGATCGTAAGGTTTGGCGATCGCTAACATTATGACCGACAAAAAAGGGATTTTTGACTAAATCACGATGCTGGAAGGTGCGATTGAAGCGTTCGACAAACGGCTTTTGCTCTGGATGTCCGGGCAGGCAGCGTAAATCTTCCGTTTCCACACCCAAGTTAGCAAGAAAGCGTTGCACCCGCCGAATGAGATACTCTTTGCCATGATCCATGCGGATGTGGTCTGGAACGCCCCACTTGAGAATCGCAGCCGCGATCAGTAAACAAACCGCTTCCGCATTGGAGTGATGAGTGACGTACAGCATCACGCGCCGAGTAAAGACATCAACACAAGCAATTACAAAGGCACGAGTCAATTGCATCGTTCCAGCAACTTCAGTCTTACAATTGATGTCCACCTGCATCGAATCAAGTTCCCAAACATGATTCGGATAGAGTACCGATTGCGATCGCGATCCAAAGGCTGGACTGACTAATCCTTTGGCACGATCTGGAGTTAGATACAATACCCATTCTTGCGGATGCTCCAGACGAAATCGTCGCAACCAATCCTGCAACTGTCTCCCGTCAACTACATTGGCTCATTTAGAGCATCAATTTCCTTCTCCTTTTTGCTACAAAATTGAACTTCAAATCGATGGAATGGGATCTCATCAAAATTGAACGTAAAAATGGCGACTGCTC
>JADEXW010000376.1 GCA_015206935.1 Pseudanabaenaceae cyanobacterium LEGE 13415
CAATCCGATTCCATTGTTTCAGCGAAGAGTTTCGCAGCATGGCGACCCCTCCAGATTCTCTTGTCTCTAAATTATCCAACTGAAAGAGTCCTTGCTCACAGTTTCAACACAAACCTACACCTGTAAGGGCACAATCCGCCCAAAACGAAGCGAAAATCACGTTTGATTAGAATCCCATTCTAAAGCCGACTGAGAACGTATCATTGTTCACCCGAATCGATCGATTAAAGCTATCTGAGCCATAGTCATACAGCGTATTCCGCCAAGCAAAAACTAGCACCGGACTGGTTGCCTGATTGTTCAATCGCCACTGTAAACCCACACCATAGCGATTTGAGCTTGTCTTTTGATCCATCAATGTGACAAACCCAGTTAAAAATACCTGCGGTGTCACCTGCAAACTCATGTCAATCACCGAACTTCCTTCGATCGGGTTCGGCAACACATCTCCAAACACTCGCGTAAATGCGATCGAGAATGGTAAAAACGACCCTCTTGCTTCAACTGCGATCGTGCTTCCCTGTCCGGTTGTTTCAATATCTTGCAGTCGAGTATCTTGATCGATCGCCCACACTGCTCTAGTTCCAACTGAGAAACTCGCTCGATCGCTCAATCGAACTCGTTTTGCTAACTGAGCGCTCAGGCGGCTGTAGTAATCATAGTCTGGATTCAAATAGCCAATACCACCAAAGCTATAACTCCAGCCTGTTTTAGTAGTCCGACTAAAATCTGCACCTACATAAGCATTCCACGACTCTGCTAAAATTGCTCCCATGTAGTACCGCAGCACACTATCTGCATTCGTCACATTGCCGACATAGCTCAAATGCGGAGAGTATCGAACGCGATCGACTTGTCGCACTCGACTGACCAAATCTGCATCATGCTCAAATACAGAGAGATAAACCTGCGTGTAAAAGTCTTCTAAGTTATTGGTGGAATAGCGATCATTGTTAATCACCGAAATAAAATCAATATCATCATTAATTCCACCTTCGCCGCCGCCCTGTTTGAGAATTCGTCGATCGCTCGTCAATTCATAACCTAGCGATCGAGAAAAACTTCGCTCAACGACTGGAGAAAGTCCAATCCAGACCCCGCTATAAAACGCCTTTGGTAGCTTGAGCGAGTCTGTAGGAGCCTTCTCTGGACTTGCTGCCCGTCCAACACCTGCATGATAAAGCGTTAAACTTCCCTCTGGTAAACGGGCATTGTTCATTGCAAATAAAAGATTTCGATTCAGGTTTTGATTCGGAGCTTGATCGGTTCCCTGCAAATTCGGAACAACATTCGGCAATGCTTCTGTTGCAAGTTGCAATGCAGAATTCAAAGCTAAATTCTGATGATCCCAAACAAAACCATTGCCTCGAATCGTTCTTGCGATCGCAGCTTCTCTTGAATTCGCTCTCACAATTTGATGCACACGAGAATAAAGCGCTGCTGGCGTATAAGATAAACTCTCTTGTCGATCAGTACGAGTCGATCGCGTTTGTTGATTGCCTGGATAAGCTCCCGTATTAATTAACAGTACATCTAATGCAACTTCCTCTGTACTACTTCCACGTTGAAACCCAGGCTTCTCCATTTCAGCGATCGTTTCTGGTGACACCATTGTTCCAACTTTCGCAGTTTGTCGAACTCTGGTCGGAATCAGAAAAGCTCGATCGAGCGACGATCGATCAATCACTAAGCCAGGTGTATAGTTACATTTCCGCGTCGGGTCAGTCTCAGGAAAGGTACAATTCGCAGTCAAACTCATCTGAATATGCTGCCCCAGCATCGTATAAGGGCGACGTTGTTCGAGCGTTAATTCTCGCTTCCGCAACACTGTCATTAACTGTAAATATTCAGCGCGTTGCTCTACGATTAAAACATTGTTGCGAGTAATGCTTTGTTGCAGTTGATTACTTAGCTCAACAGTTCCATTAAAGGTCACATTCTCGCTTCTGCCTTCTCCAAAATCAACTCCCGATCGTACTTCTCCTTCCATCAAGTGATTGATTGTTGCACCATTCAGAATTGTTCGCGTCACATCAGGCGAAACAAAGCGATCGGGAACAATACGCGGCGGCAACTTGTAAGAAGGTGGTGTTTGAGCGGAAATTGAACTTGCTAGAACTGCGATCGTATTGCTAATGAAGAGAGCGCAGATTGTCGATCGTACTAAAAATCGAAAGCACAAAGAAGACATCATACTCAAGCCTACAGGGAGATCAAAACACACAAGGGGGCAAACTGCGATCCTTAGTCAGCAAAGAACCCCTCTGAGCGGGAGTTTCACAACTCAGAGGGAGAACGATTTAACCGAAAAGAGAATTTCAATCATCCTTGAATCAAATCAGGACGATCCGTTTGGTTATAGAGGACTCATAGGATCAACATAGTCACTCTGAAACTCAGGTTCGCCATCGTAAATCAGAATCGCTTGATTGCCACCTGCGATCGCTGTGCTTGTGTCCGCTGCTTGGGTTCCATCATCGGGACGTACCCATTCGGGTGCAGTGATGGGACTCATGCTACCCAGTGCGAAGGTCGCATTCCCCAGCGGAGTGTTCATTGCAACTGCAAGAGTATCTACAGTACTAACAGCCGCTGACATTGCAACTCCAGTTACAACTCCTGCATTATTGATACTGAATGCCGCCGCACCCGCAGCCGTCTCTGCTTTCGCACCAGACGCAAAGCTAACAACACTTGCTGCGGTAACACAAGCGATCAAAAGTTTGTAAGCGGTTTTCATGTTCGTTCCCTGAGCTAACGCTCTAATATGGTTACGTTCTCAGGTTTCACAGCTTTTTCACGAACGAACTAATGAAAACTACGCAATTTAGGTGCTAAAGCAAAACTTTTACCGTAAGTTTCGCATTGAATATTACAAATAGGGTTCTCACACTGAAATCAAACTGAAGAGAACTAGAGAATCATCAATGCTTAGGGTAGAGAAAGTTGGTGTGTCTGCCAATAGACGCGCTCGACATCCGCTCTTCGGAAAAGGTATGCCCCAGTGCGTTGAGAAATGTAGGGTTCAATCCCTGCCGCATCCAATTTCGCACGTGCTGTCTTTTGCGAACCACCCATGATCTTAACAACATCACTAATCGAGAGTAATTGCTGTCCAATTCTTGCTAATACAGCGTCATCATCTTCATTTGCAATTTCTTTCAATAGCATTTCCGCCAATAGCCAGCACGCCATCGTGTCTGCTTCCGCTCGATGCGATTCTCCAACCGGGAATTGGAAATGTTTTACCAAGTTCGGTAAGCTGCGCGATGGGAGTTCCGACAACATTAATCGCGAAAATTTTACAGTGCAAAACTGCTCAGACTTCGATCGATGAAATGGAATTCCTAACCGAGCATATTCCGATCGAAGAAACGGATAGTCAAAGCTAATATTATGTGCGGTCAAAACGCCTTGTTCTAACAGCGGTAGGCACTTTGCCCAAACTTCTTCCGGTGGCGGCGCATCTTCCAACATTTCTTCAGTGATGCCCGTAATATTCGTAATGATTGGCGGCAGATTCACACCCGGATTGATCAAATACGTTTCTTGATTGAGAATGCCATCTTTCAAGCTTGCATTTAGAACAGAAACCTCGATCGCTCGACTGCGAGGCGGCTTATGACCGGAGGTTTCGAGATCAACCACGGTCAGGATCTGCGAACAAAGATTTCGGTAAAACGCAAGGATGTCAGTAGAAAGCATTCGCATCACGATGGGTTCAAAAATCTTGAAAACTCCGACCTCAATCAAGAAGCCGGAGTTTTGATCATACAAGACGATGAGCGTTACTTAGATTGTGCAGGCTGACGACGGTGGTTCGAGGAACCAGAATGTCTCGATCGCTTCACAGGTTTCGGCTTTGCTCCACCTGAACCACGTCCAGATCCGCTTTCTTCCGGAGTCGGATCAGTTCCGATCGCCAACCAAGCGGGTCGAGTGCGATCGTAGATCATCTGAAGAGCCGCCGCCGCAACGGTATGCGGTTCGTAGTCTTCCGCTAACTGAGCCACGATCGGTAAGAACGATGCAACACGCTCACCTGCAAGCGTCTCACGCACTTGAGACTGTAATTTCTCCAGATAACGGGCTTCGATTTCGGCACGAGTCGGGATCGATTTGATCTCTAAACGCAAACGAACGTGGTTTTCGATTTCACGCAATTTACGTCGATCGAGCGGATGAACCAACGAAATCGCCGTACCTTCCTTACCTGCACGTCCTGTCCGACCGATCCGGTGAACATAGTTTTCGACGCTATCCGGCAAGTCATAGTTAATGACGTGAGTCAGGTCATCAACGTGAATTCCTCTTGCTGCAATATCGGTCGCAACGACCCATTTGATCTGTTGCTGACGGAATCGGAGTAAGAGACGCTCCCGCTGACTTTGGCTCAAATCACCGTGGTATTCATCCACACTGTGTCCAGCCGCTTGGAGTTGGCTAGTGAGTTCTGCGGCAGCCCGACGAGTCCGCACGAAGATAATTGCAGATTCAGGATCTTCAAGTTCGAGAATCGGCAAAATTGCTTTCGCTTTCGTCCATCCGCGTGGAACGGTGTAAGCCACTTGATTAATGCGCGAAGGAGCCGCTTTCGGTTGCTCGATCGTGACAGTAACAGGCGAATTCAAGAACTTATTCACCAACTTCCGGATCGATGGCTCCATCGTCGCGGAGAAGAAAGTAGTCTGACGTTCCGCAGGGGCTTGGCTCAGAATCTTCTCGACATCTTGAATAAAGCCCATGTTCAACATCTCATCAGCTTCGTCTAATACAAGCCAATCGAGATGATCCAGTCTCAGATCGCCACGACCGAGTAAATCGATCACTCGTCCGGGAGTTCCCACGACGATTTGAGCGCCGCGACGTAAGCGATCGACTTGAAGTTCGATCGATTGTCCGCCGTAGATGGTCACCACTTTGACGCGGCGATCGTTGGTGAACGTCCGAATCGCTTGGCAGACCTGCATTGCCAACTCACGAGTTGGGGTCAGAATCAGCGCTTGAACATTGGGAGATTTAAGATCAATGCGCTCCAGAATCGGAAGACCAAACGCCGCAGTTTTTCCGGTTCCGGTTTGTGCTTGACCGACCACATCGCGCCCAGCGAGTAGATGAGGAATAGCTTGAGCTTGAATTGCGGTTGGGGCAGTAAAGCCGATTTCTTCCAGATGGCGAATTCGTTCTTCAGACAGTCCGAGGCTTTGAAAAGAAAGGGTCATTGAGTCTCCTAGATAAAAGTAGTCGTCTTGCGCCAAAGTGGGCGAAAACCCAGAGGACGGTTTCTTGGAATCAAAGCGAACCGTCTGAATCAGTACAGAGTCGTGTGACACTCCATACACTTGCCAACTAAAGGGCGCACGGAAGGGTAAGAAATTTAGAAGCGGTGAAGGTCTAACATTTCACGAAATCAAACACGGTACATCGTCATCTCAACACAGCACTTGCATTAGACGGTCAGGGCTGGAACTTGAATCAAGTCCGCAGCGGTGGCAATTCGACCGTACAAATCG
>JADEXW010000377.1 GCA_015206935.1 Pseudanabaenaceae cyanobacterium LEGE 13415
GCGGAAACGATCGAGTGCCACAGTTGCGGAACTGAAAATATTCCGACGAATAAGTTCTGTCCGAATTGTGGAACGAAAATCTAGATAGAAAAGGGGAACTGCGCGATCGTGCAGTTCCCCTTTTTTGTGTCTTAACGCAATCGCGTTTGTATCCATTCCACCAGCGATCGTACCTTTTCAGGCATATTCGTTTCGCTGAATTGAACGGAATGCGATCGACCGTCCACTTCAACAGACAGCGTATATCCAAAGCGATCGGGTTGGGGAGACGCTTCCTCGATCGAACTTAATTGAAAGAAATTCGATTCTTCGACTAACGCTTCAAGCTGTTGCGCTTCGGCAGGCGAGAGAGTTTGGGTATTCACCGTTTTGGTGAGCATTAACCCGGCAAATCCCCCGCTTTGTTCTAGTGTGACACTGATGTTTTTCGCCATTTACGTCGTGACACCCACTGTTTTCCAAGCATTTTGAACCGCTTTTTGTTCGTTGCTGTTTGCGCCGTAGAGTTCTGCTGCAATCATGGATGTGACTCGTGCAGTGGTGCGGAAATTCGACGAAGGGCGCAATCGCTCCGTAAGTGCAAGATACCAAATTTTTCCAGCTTTCTCCCAGGCATATCCCCCGATCGCAGTTGCCGTCAGATAAAAGGCACGATTCGGAATCCCAGAGTTAATGTGAACGCCGCCATTATCAGCGGTTCCGGTGTAGAGATTTTTCATCTCCGCAGGTTGGGGATCTTTGCCAAGAACTTTATCATCGTAGGCAGTGCCGGGCGCTTTCATCGATCGAAGTGCTTTGCCATTCACCTTAGAAGTGAGCAACCCTTCACCGATCAGCCAATCCGCCTGATCCGCAGTTTGATTCAGAACTTTTTGCTTAATCAAACTACCAAACACATCAGAAAACGATTCATTCAGCGCTCCGGATTGTCCGCGATAGATTAAAGCGGCTTCGTTTTGGGTCACACCATGCGTGAGTTCGTGACCGATCACATCGATCGAGATTGTAAATCGATTGAAGAGTTCGCCATCTCCATCGCCGTAAACCATCTGGCTCCCGTTCCAAAAGGCGTTATTGTAGCGTTGCCCATAGTGAACGGTGGAGTCTAGACGCATTCCAAAACCATCGATCGAGTTGCGTTGAAAAATGTCTTTGAAAAAGTCGTAAGTGGCTCCTGATCCTTCATACGCTTCATTCACAGCCACATCGTTCGTTGCCGCATCGGTTTCACCCCGCACGATCTTACCGGGCAATTCTGTCTGATTTGCGGCGGTATAGATTGTGCGACGCTTTTCGTTTGCAGGAGTCATTAAAGGAGTAATTCCTCCAACCGCGTCCCGTCGTCCTCGGAACTGTTCAGAGGTGCGTAAATTCTGTAATGCCCATTCACGCTGAGTTTCATTGCCGTTGATGATAATACGATCGGTGACATGCGGCGGCACGATGTGACAAATCGGACAGGGAAACTGACAGCGGTTACGACGGTTTTTCATAACAGTTGATTGCTCCAAAAAATCGATAAATTGATGCACTCGTGATGATTCTCTGTACACCAGACTACAAACCTGTTTGCAACTTCCCCGTTTTCTTTAGAAATTGTTTGGGAAGGGCGCGAGAAAAATTTCAGTTTAATGGGAGTGTGGCTAAGATTGCATCGAATAATTTAAGTGCGATATAGCCTAGGATGAGTAGAGTTGCCCATCTGATGCAACGATTTGGGAAACACTATAGGATCATCTCGATTAAACTCCGCTTAATCGGCACATAAACGCCACATCTTGGAGATACACTACGCTAGAGCTAACAGAATTTAAGCATTTGTTTCAATGTATTAAGCAAAGCTAAAAATCATCGAAGTGATAGTTAGGAAGAAACGCTTGAATTATTGTTTTAGAATATCGAAATTTCTTTGTAAATCGTTAAATAAATACTTGCTTTATCGTTTAGAAAATCAGGCAGAGCTAAATACAGCAATGTTAAGAAGAAAATGTAGCAATACATTTTTAAACGCTAACCGACACAAGGACTAAATCGTATGACAATTGCGATCGATCGCACTACGACCCCGCTCGATGTTCCGTCTGCAATTTTGCAACGCCGCGCAATCAAAACCTTTAAGCCTGATCCAATTCCACCCGAACTATTGCATCAGTTAATTGAGCTAACCGTAGCTGCACCAAGCAGTTTCAACCTACAAGAATGGCGCATTATTCTCGTTCAGGATGAGGAGCAGAAAAAAGCGTTAGCTGCCGCTTCCTGGAATCAACAGCAAATCATTCAAGCACCAGTGACTTTTGTGTTTGCGGCTGAACCGTTTTTGCCTGATGCCGATCTCAGCCCGATTCTGGATCAAGCAATGGCAAACGGCGCTTGGAATGAAGCCACGGTGAACTACTTTAGAGATGCCATTCCTAAGTTTCAAACCGCGATCGGGGATAAGCGACGAGAGTATGCGATCAAAGATGCCATGATTGCGGCAACGCATACGGCACTGGCAGCCGAGAGTTTAGGATTATCAAGCTGTTTTATGAATGGCTGGATCGAAGATCAAGTGAAAGCGGTGATCGGAGCCGGGAACAATTTAGCGATCGCGCTTCTGCTTCCAATTGGTTACGCAGCAGAGCCTCGAAAGCATCCCGGACGATTGCCACTGAGTGCGAATGTGTTTGTCGATCGGGTTGGTCATTCTTATTCGTGAATGCTGGACTGCGGTTGGGGCGGATCGTGCCCCCTAAATCTCCCAATTCTGGGGGACTTTGATTCTTGTTCCCCCAAACTTGGGGGTTAGGGGGCACGATCCGCTGAATGAAGTTAGCTCGATCGAACTCGGTAAAGTCTCATCACAGTTTGCTAACTCTGCTTAATAGTAACCTCTCAATCCAGAGCAAATTAACTCGCGGAATTCCCCGCGTCTATCAAAAAGATGATAAGAACCCTCGCGTTTCAACCCTACTGTATATACACAGTAGCCATCCTCTTAAAAGGGGGAAGAAGAACTAAGATTCGCTAGATTAAGAGCGTTACTGTCTGAGGTCATTATGTCTAAATTTCTGTTCCTGATCATTCCGATCGTTCCCTTAATCGCAAGTCGTCCTGTCGTTGCTCAAGCCATTCCAAACTTATCGAATCTCGATCGACAACGCATCATTCGAGACTTAACGCCCACCAATTCGCAAGATTTTTTCAATCAAGGGCGAGAACAATTAGAGCGGGAGATCCGACTGTTAAATGAGCGATCGCAGCAACGGCAAGAAAATCTGTTAAAAGTTGATCCAGCAACCCGGTATCCGGAGGATCAATCTCCGCGATTGCTGAATCGAACTACACTGAGGAAATGAAATTTTTTACTCGTTTTACCGCCGCAATTTTAGTGGTTTTTCTCATTTCTGGATTTATGACAGTCGCACAAGCAGCAGATACAATCACCCCTGGCGATAACCTGGTCGTAGAGGGGATTCCACCGATTCCCGCCTCGCTCGCACAAACGGTTGATCGATATACTCAGTTTCGATCAGCAGGAATGCTCAGTTGGCATCCTCAACGGCGCGAAATCTTGATCACAACTCGATTCGGAGACGTGAACCAAATTCATCGCGTTGCCTCTCCGTTAGGAAGTCGGCAGCAAATGACCTTCTTTCCAGAGCCAGTGTTTCGAGCAGGATATCAACCGACAAAGGGGGAATATTTTGTCTTTAGTAAAGACATTGGTGGGAATGAATTCAATCAACTGTATCGCTATGATTTTGCATCCGGAGATGTCACTTTATTGACCGATGGTAAGTCGAGAAATAGCGGTGGTGTGTGGTCGAATCAAGGCGATCGTATGATTTACAATTCGACTCGTCGGACGGGAAAAGATAATGATTTTTACATCATTGATCCAGCCAATCAAAAGAGCGATCGCTTACTGACTCAAGTTGAAGGCGGCGGTTGGGGTGGCATGAGTTGGTCGCCCGACGATCGACAGCTATTAATCATGGAATTCGTATCTGTTAATGAAAGTTATCTTTGGAGTTTGGATACGAATACAGGCGAGAAGAAACTAATCACGCCGAAAGGTGGAAAAGAAAAGGTTTCTTATCAAGGCGGTGTGTTTAGTAAAGATGGAAAAGGGCTATATGTTGTCACCGATCGAGAATCGGAATTTCAACGGTTAGCTTATATTGATCTGGCAACGCTGAAACATACTTATTTGACAACTCAAATTCCTTGGGATGTTGAAGAATTCGATTTATCTGAAGATGGAAAATTGTTGGCGTATGTCTCAAATGAAGATGGAATTAGTGTCTTGCATTTGATTGATACGGCAACAAATCAAGAAAAGTCTTTGCCAAAATTACCGATCGGACAAGTGAGCGGTATTACTTGGCATCGGAATAATCAGGATCTTGGATTTACTTTGGTTTCAGCGCGATCAACAGCGGATGCTTATTCGTTGAATGTGACGACGAATAAAATCGATCGCTGGACAGAAAGTGAAACAGGGGGATTGAATACTGCGAACTTTTCTGAGCCTGAATTAGTTCGTTGGAAGAGTTTTGATGGTAGAACAATTTCAGGATTTCTCTATCGTCCATCTGCGAAATTTACAGGTAAACGTCCAGTGATTATCAATATCCACGGCGGACCTGAAGCGCAATTTCGACCGAGCTTCTTGGGACGAAACAACTATTACTTGAATGAATTGGGTGTTGCAATTCTTTTCCCGAACGTGCGGGGTTCAACAGGTTACGGAAAAACGTTTTTGCAGCTTGATAATGGCTTTTTGCGTGAAGATTCGGTCAAAGATATTGGTGCATTACTCGATTGGATCGCAACTCAACCGAACTTGGATAAAGATCGAATTCTAGTCACCGGGGGGAGTTATGGCGGTTATATGTCTTTAGCGGTTGCGACAAACTATAGCGATCGTATTCGTGCTGCGATTAATATTGTCGGAATCTCGAATTTTGTCAGCTTTTTGGAGCGTACCGAAAGCTATCGTCGTGATTTGCGGCGAGTTGAATACGGAGACGAACGCGATCCAAAAATGCGGGAGTTTCTGTTAAAAATTTCGCCGCTTAATAATGCTCAAAAAATTCGGAAGCCACTGTTTGTGATTCATGGAAAAAACGATCCGCGTGTTCCACTGAATGAGGCAGAACAGATTGTTAAAATTGTTAGAAGTAACGGCGTTCCTGTCTGGTATTTGATGGCGAAAGATGAAGGTCACGGATTTTCTAAGAAGAGAAACGTAGACTTTCAATTCTATTCAACGATTATGTTCATCAAGGAAACGCTGTTGAAATAGACACAATTGTTTGACATTCAGTTGTGAACTGTTCTAAAGCTCCCTAATACCAAATCAATCTGTTAATGCGATAGATCTTTCGCCCCCTAAATCCCTTACAGGTGTAGGTTTGTGTTGAAACTGTGAGCAAGGACTCTTTCAGTTGGATAATTTAGAGACAAGAGAATCTGGAGGGGTCGCCATGCTGCGAAACTCTTCGCTGAAACAATGGAATCGGATTG
>JADEXW010000378.1 GCA_015206935.1 Pseudanabaenaceae cyanobacterium LEGE 13415
GCTTAAAAGCGATCTCAAACTCAAAGACTCGATCGTGCAGGTGATTGAAAATCCTGTGATTGATGAGACTTTGTATCAGCGATCGTGGGAGCCGTGTGATCATCCATTTGATCACTCGGCTTTGAGGCGCATCGGTCGCTAAGTTCTGAAACAATGGAAGATGTTCTACTAACACTAACTGACAGGGAATGCTCGATAGTTGTTTTGCTAGCACTGCGATCGAGTTAATAAAAATCAAGTGCGACACTAATGCCGCTGGGCGTTCTTTTCTAAGATACTGAATCAGCGGTAGTAGTAAGTTGAAAGAGCTTTTCGTAGAACTGTTGATTTGAACATTGAGCGGAATCACACGCACTGATTTAGGAAGGTGATCCACAAATGCACCTTCAAAGGATGCAAGTACCAAATCTAGTTCGACTCCTTGTTCTGACAAACTCGTAAGCAGTTGAATGACAATGCGTTCTAGTCCGCCACCTTTTAGATCTCTTGCAAGAAAAGCAATCCGTTTAGTTTGAGGCATGGTTTAGCGAGGGTAGAAATGACGACGGAGTGCAAAGCGGATTAAACGCAAAGGAGTACTCGATCGATGAACGATCGCAGGTCGCAAATACTTACCCAACAGCAAACGAGCCATTCCTTTGAGTCTTGCTTGGAGTCGAGTGCTGATGTATCTCAGTTGAGGATATGAGTGATCCATCAGAAATGGAGGAAGGAATGCAAGCTTTCCATACAGCAAATCGGCGTGATGAATTCCACTCATTCCATTGCATCGATGTTCAGGATTAGATTTACCACCATGCTCACCATAATTGCGGAATGGAATATAGTTTTTGAAGCCTTTTCGCCGTAGGTAATGATCAATTTCTGAATCAAAAGTATGATAGCCTGTGCCATATTTTGCAGTGATTTCTTCGACAAAACTTTCACACAAGATTTTTGCACCTTCAGGAGTCACAATATAAGCGACTAATGCACTTGAAAACCCTTCTCCAAACCCTTCAGAAGTCACAGAATAAAGCTGAGGCGCACAAGTGTAAAGCCAAGCCACTCCTACATTTTTTTGCTCTAAATTAAAGGGAATTGGAAGATGACCAATACATACAACTGGAACAAAATCGGATTCTACAATCAAGGTCGGATGTGAAGCTTGAGCCGCTTTTTCCCAAGCTTGCCGATGATTCAACAAACAGCGATGGCTTGATGCAAAATTCTGATACTCCGGTTTGTCTTGTTGTCGAACAACTTCACAGCAAAATCCTTCAGCAGTTAAGGCTTCTTCTAGTTGTGTAGTCGATTCTTTGTAAGCGATGATCAACGTTTTGTCGATCGCGGCTTTCAGCGGAGTCGAAATCGCTCTTTTCTTCGTAAATGCCTTGATCAATCTTCTAGACCATGAAAGCGGAAATAGCAGAATAGCAAGAATTTTGAGCAGATCTTTCCAAATCGTCTTACAAAGTGCAGGATTGTATTTTGCAGCAAGACGCAAATAATGAAACGCTAAGATTCCATCCGAACGTTTAGCAGGATAAGTTAGCAGCTTAATTACATAGTAGGTATATAGTGTTGCAAGCGTGTATTTCTTCAAATGCTGTAATGACTCCGGGGCTTGTTTAAAAGCACGATCGATAATCGTTAAACAAGCATTTTCGGATGCCTGAATATTGAACGAAGATGAGCCTTCATGCACTCGATAAAGGATCTGATACTTCGGAACACAAACAAATTTAAATTGAGACGCAAGCCTGAGATAAAAGTCCCAATCTTCGGCTTTTGCAAGCGTGGGATCGAAATGAGAAATTTGAGCGATCGCACTTCTTTTAACTAAAATATTTGAACCACTTTCCAGACAGTTTCTAACTAACAACTTGTGGTAGATATTACTATCATTTCCATATTTTGTTCCTGAAAATAGAACCTTGCCATTTTCATTAATAAAATATGTCCAACTATAGGCAACACTTGCATCTGGATGATCTTGAAGAGCTTGCCACTGTTGCTTTAATTTATCTGGTGTCCATAAATCATCCGCATCGAGAAACGCAAGATAGTTTCCTTTTGAGAGTTCAATGCCTCGATTGCGAGCGATCGACTTACCCGCATTCGCATAAGAAAAGACTTGAATTCGCGGATCTTGAATGCTTTGAATGATTTCTAACGTTTGATCGGTTGCACCATCATTGATAACAATGACCTCGAAGTTTTCAAAGGTCTGGTTCAACACTGATTCGATGGTTTCTTGAATCGTTTTTTCAGCGTTGTAAGCGGGAATAACCACGGAAATAATCGGTGAAAACTCGATCGACTGCATGATAACCTCAAGCGATGGTGTGGCTCTTATTTGGAAAGAAACGTGCGCCGCCAAAGATAGAACGGACTGATCAAACTGCTGAAAAGAAATTGCTGTTCACAAGCAGTCACTAAATCTTCGGCGTTACGATACTTGAGTTTGTGAGCAACAATTTTTCTCAGGTCATCCAATAGATACACGGGGAAAATAAACGGACGCTGCCAAGGTTTCCATCGCAGCATCCGAATGTGATGGCGCACTAGCCCAATTCCTCGGATTAATCTGAGTAAATACGATCGCTCAGTTCGCCACTGTGGAATCTGATGATACAAGTGCATGTCTGGGTTGTACCAAATCTCACGCCCATCGTTTTGAATGTACAAAATTGCTTCAGTATCTTCGCTGGTCAGCATTTCAGAATCCGTTCTTCCCGATAAGCCAGGTCGCTCAGGAACTGCATCTAACCAGACTTGACGCTGCACAACGAAGCCTGCACTCGGTGGGAGTACTCGATCGTAGCGGTGTGCTGTTGATCCGCGTTCGATGATTGCTAAAAACCTTGCCACTTTCTTGACCTCAGCGGGGGGTTCGACTTCATATGCAGCGTGAATTTGTCCCCCAAAACCACCAATTTCTGGATGAGCTTGAGCAAACTGATGAACTTGAGCAATCCAGTTTTCATTAGGTAGCGTGTCATCATCCAGAAAAGCGATCCATTGTCCCGTCGCTTCTCGAACTCCTTTTAATCGCGCAAAAGCTGCTCCCTGTTCTGCCTCGAAAATATACCGAGCTTCAGGATGGTTTGAAACGACTTGTTTCGTATTATCACGGCTATTGTTATCAACGACTAATATTTCCCATGCGATCGACTCGGTGTGAAGCTGCGATCGCAAACCGTCGAGAACCTTACCAACTCGCGCTTCTCCGTTGTAAGTACAGATAACAACACTAATATCCATGATGCTCGTCCAATACGATGTTCTCAGTATGGACAGACACATTGCTATGCTAACTGACCGGATTTTTGCGGATAAGATTGTAGAAATGACTACAGATTTGAGTTTGTTTCTGAAAATGAAAGTCCACGTTTTGTTGATGGGGTTCGCTGCAAGTTTGTTCGCTTTGATGCCTGCGGTTGCTCAAACCAGATCTCGCACGATCGAGTCGTTTACTGTCGTTGGCAATGAGCCGTTCTGGAATATTGAAATCAATTCATCGGGCATTACCTACAGTACGCCAGAGCCAAAGAAGGTTTTGTTTCCTTATGTGGCTCCACTGAGTGCGGAAGGGCGACCTGCTGACCTGCTGCGGGTGTATCGTCTGCGAGGAATGACAAGCGGAACTTTGGTGATTCGTCGCGGCGCATGTAGCGATACGATGTCCGATCGCAAATATAACTACTCGGCAACGTTGGTTTTAGGTGACACCGTGAAGGAAGGTTGCGCGATTAAGAAATAACTTATCGTGTTTTGGCTTGGAACTGTGGTAGAAACTCTACGCAGTTCCATTTTTTGTTTGTGCAAGAGCAACTGATTATTTTCACGCGCTATCCCGAAGCGGGTAAAGCCAAAACTCGCTTAATTCCTGCTTTAGGTGATGTAGGTGCTGCTGAATTGCATCGCCAGATGACGGAATCTACGATCGCTGAAGTTCGCAAGCTCGAAAATGTTTCAATCTGCGTTTACTTCACGGGTAGTTCAATCGAACAGATGCAAGATTGGCTCGGTGATAATTTAGAGTATCAACTCCAGCCTTCAGGAGATTTGGGCGATCGATTAATTCACATCTTTCAAACAATGTTCGATCGAGGCGCGAGATCGGTTATTGCTATCGGAACAGATTGTCCAGATTTAACTTCTGAGATCATCATGCAAGCATTCGCACAGCTAAAAACACATCATTTATCGATCGGTGCTGCAACGGATGGTGGATATTACTTAATTGGATTAGATCAACTGATTCCAGACGTTTTCCAGAATATTGCTTGGAGTACTGATGTTGTGTTCCAGCAAACGTTAGAAATAGTGCAACGATTGGAGTTATCGATCGCATTTCTTCCAACGTTGCATGATGTCGATCGTCCTGAAGATTTGCCATGAAAATTTCGATCGTGATTCCAGTTTTGAATGAAGCGCAGTCACTTTCAAGAATTCTCTCAATTCAAGCTAGTGGTATCGAACTCATTGTCGTAGACGGAGGCAGCCAAGATGAAACCGTTGAAATCGCGAAATCTTATGGTGTTAAAGTGCTGCATTCATCTCCTGGACGAGCAATCCAAATGAATGCAGGAGCGGAGATTGCAACCGGGGAAATTCTCTTGTTTCTTCATGCCGATACACAATTGCCAGAAGGATTCGATCGTATGATTCGCGAAACGCTACTGGCTTCGATTGCGGGCGCATTTCAACTGAAAATCGACTCAGATTTACTAGGAGTGCGCTGGGTTGAACGAGGTGTGAATTATCGATCGCATTTCTTCCAAATGCCTTACGGGGATCAAGCCCTCTTTCTACGAGCAGAACTATTCCATGAAATGGGTGGCTTTCCAGAATTGCCGATCATGGAAGATTTTGAATTTGTCAGAAGATTACGACAAAAAGGACGGATTGCGATCGTGCCTCATGCCGTTCTGACATCGGGGCGACGGTGGGAAAAATACGGCGTTTTGAGAACCACGATCGTCAATCAAATCGTGATTTTGGCGTATTTTCTGGGAGTGTCACCTGCCCAAATTCGTCACTGGTATCGTACCGGACTCAAATCCATTCGTTACACTAAGCTTCAGTAGCGTTGTGATGAACTGATGGCAACTCGTAAAGATACAATTTTCGAGCAATATTTAGCTCCGATCGCACGCTTCTTTGTCGATGAACATCAAATGCGCGAAGTGCATCACAGCATCGATTGGAAAGCGGAATACGATCGCTTGTCTAACCCAAATTTGGTCTATCCGAACTACTACAAAACCCAGAATTTTCACGGGATCGAAGGCGGCTATTTATCGATCGGAGCCGCAACGACTTATGATCCATTCACTCAATTGGCGCTTCCGCCAAACGAAACTTGGGTGCGGCAACAAGTCATTGATGCGGTTCAGGGACAGCCGTTACGCATTCTTGATCTGGGCTGTGGAACAGGTTCAGCCACAGTGTTGCTAAAACAAGCGTTTCCGACGGCTGAAGTCTTTGGATTGGATTTATCGCCGTATATGTTAGCAG
>JADEXW010000379.1 GCA_015206935.1 Pseudanabaenaceae cyanobacterium LEGE 13415
TTATTAGGTTTACTCAAAGATAGTGACTCTTTTGTGCGTCGTCTTGTAGCAGCCGTATTGGATGATCTAGATGATTTTTCATTTGAGGGAACGATAGGTTTGATAAGCTTACTCAAAGATGACGACCCTGAAATACGTTTTCAAGCGACCATAGCACTAGCTCACCGATACGATGCTTCAACTGAAACTAGAACACAGTTGATAAAGCTTCTTAAACAAGATACCGAAGCCTACACAAACTTTCGTACAAGCGCCCCGTTGACTTAGATAGAAGGAGTTCCAGCGGATGACGTAATCGGATTGCTCAGTCTACTCAAGGATAATGACTCTTTTGGGCGTTCTCGTGTGAAAAGGGCATTAGGTGAATTAAACAAATTGCTCGAAATCCAACACTTACTAGTTGAATGGATTGAGCAACAGCCAGACGATGCGGAAATTGGTCATGCGATCGATGCCCTCTGGTCGATCATGGTCGGGGAAGCGATCGATTAAGAAGTGCGATCAACCGAAAGGAGCGATCGCGATTAATTCTGGTCACGTTCTTTCTGATAGGCTATGATCATCTCCTCGATTTCACTAACGTCGATCGTATCTTGTTCAGATTTAGCGTAAATCAGATGAAGAATGATTTCTGTAGAATTCTCGACCTGATAAATTAGCCGATACCCGCCACTTTTGCCTGATTGGGCATTAGTGTTTTTGGCACGAACTTTGTAAACTGTGTACGGCGTACCTGGAATTTGATCGCCTACCAATCACCGAGCAGAAATCGATCGAAGATCGGTTAAATATCTGTTTGAATTTGGCGATATTTCTTGGAAAGTCCTTTTAGACGACGCTTAAATAGTCGAGTGAACTCAATTTGGACTGATGACTCAATTTGATCGGACATCAATTCCGTCCCAAAGTTCTGAGAGCGGGAAAGTTTGTCCTAATTCTGCTTGACGAAAAGACTCTTTCAAGTCCGCTAGAATCTGCTCTTTTGAATCGGTGTCTGGGTCAAACTCATCCTCTAAAGGCATAATGCGAACGCGCACCTTGGTATGCTTGTCCAGATTCAATGGCTGGAGCAGGAGCAAATGTCCTTTCTCATCGATCTCGCCTGTTAATTCAATCTCTTGCACCGCAAAACTCACCATTGAATAAGGTTTGCACCATTTTAGCAAGTTCCAGATTCGTAAACTTGGAACAGAAGCGATCGCACATAAAAAATCGGGAGATTGCTCTACAACCCCCCGACTCTAGTTTTTTAACGCTCTAGAACTCGCCAACTGGGATTCTTGCCGCGTGACCCCAGAACGACTCTAAACCGTAATACTCCCGCTCTTGGGGCATCATCACATGCACAATCACATCCCCAAAATCCTCCACAACCCAAGTCCCCTCAGAAAAGCCCTCTGATCGAATCGGCTTCCGGTTCATCGTCTCTTCGATTTTTTCCTCGATCGAGCGAGCAATGGCGCGGACTTGCACCTTGGAATACCCTGTAACTAAGACAAAATAATCAGCCAGAACCGTGACATCGCCCACTTTCAGCAACACAATATCGCTCCCCTTCCGTTCATCGGCAGCTTCCGCAACTAAACGTGCCAGTCGTTCACTACGATCGTCGATATTTGCGATCGACGCAGAAAGGGTTTGTCGGTTAGAAAGTTCTGTCATTCAGGTTTGAATTCCTTTTACGAAGTGGTTTTGTAAATGGCGCGGTTTCGCCTCAGTCTGTTTATACTGCTGCAAAAACGCATTGCGAGTCTGAACAGTGCGCGGATGGATCAAATGACCCGCTTGAATCAGATGTCGAAGAGAAGCATCCGCCGCCCTCCAAGTTGCCTGAATCAAGTCACGCCGACTCAAATCCCGCAATTCTTCTAACTCTGGTGTGTTGCCCCGTCCTGGCTCCAGACCATCCGCCAGATAGACCACACAACCGAGCAAGCTCATCGATGGACTGCCTAACGTATGGTGACGAATGGCATCCAACACTTCCTCATCCTGAATCCCAAACTCATCACGCGCCACGATCGCGCCTGCATCCGCATGGAGAAGATGAGGATTCGATTCATCGATCGGGTCAAGCGTCAAGCCTTCAGCAATCGCCATATTGAGCAATCGTTTGGGTTTGAAGAATTTCGCCAGATCGTGCATCAATGCCGCCTGCGCCGCTTTTTCGACCTGCAATCCGTGGAGTTGAGCAAGCTCGATCGCGAACTGCTCCACCCGCAGAATGTGTCGAATTCGAGTTTCAGGGACATTTCCTTTCAGCCACGCCAGAACCCGCGCACGAGTTCGATCGGGGGGTGGCAAAAGTCCTGAGAGCGCGATCGATTGATTCACCTGCGGCGAAGTCCCATGAGTCTGTAGTGCTTTGGGCAATTCACGCATAAATGTAACTAACTCCCGTTAGTGACACACAGCAAGCAATCCTCGACATTTAGCGGCTTCATCCTCTCAGTTCTGTCACCATTCTAACGTAACTCTCGAACCTCGACCGCTCCAGTTGGGGGTTCGGTTTTTGCACCAGACACTCAGAATTTTCGGTGATAGCATGAAGATCAAAAGCAGTCATACAGCCTCGTACAGAACTTAAGCAAAAGGTAAAAAGGCGATGTTTTTTCACTGGACTTATCTCCTGCTGATTCCCGGCATGATCCTCGTATTCTGGGCGCAGCAGCGGGTACAAAGTACATATCGCAAATATTCAGAGATTCCCTCGCGGATGGGAATGACCGGGGCACAAGTGGCAAAGACGATTCTCGATCGCATGGGTATTTACGATGTCAGCGTTGAGCATGTGCCAGGTGAGTTGACCGATCACTATGATCCGAGTGCGAAAGTAGTTCGCCTGTCGGATGTGGTGTACAACTCGAATTCGCTAGCAGCGGCAGCGGTGGCGGCGCATGAATGCGGTCACGTTCTCCAAGATGTGAAAGGTTACAAGCCGATGAACGTGAGAGCGGCATTAGTTCCAGCGGTGAACTTGGGCGCGAATTTTGGTCCAATTTTGATTATGGCGGGTCTCTTTATTGGGGCATTTAAATTCTTGATTCCACTAGGAATTGCGCTGTTTGCAGCGGTGATTATTTTCCATATCGTTACGTTGCCTGTTGAGTTTGATGCGTCGAATCGAGCATTGCGCTTGATCGATGAGTTAGGAATTTTGCAGGGTGAGGAAAATCAGGGAGCGCGGAAAGTCTTGAATGCGGCGGCGTTTACTTATGTGGCAACTGCGCTATATGCCTTGCTGCAATTGGCTCAATACATTCTGATCGCAATGGGTCAGCGTGACTAGTTAAGATTCGATAATCTTGAGAGACCGATGGGAGCGTTCCTATCGGTTTTTTGTCGAATTCAAGATGCAGGGATTTAAATCTTGGATCGTTGGAACCCTTTGCTGATTCTCCTTAGAGACTGGATTTGCAGGAGAAATGTGAGCAACTGCTTTACCGTTCTGGGAAATGACAATTTCTTCGCCTCGCATCACACGATCGAGCAGTTGAGCAATGTTAGCTGTAGCTTCGGGTAGACTCACATGAGTAATCATGGCAGTATGGAATCTATTGTGTTTGCCATTATAGTCGAGCCAGATCTGAGATTTTAGAGTCAGCAAAAATCCGACCTCCTTATAAAGAAAGTCGGATTTCTGAATCAGTCAACGGTGAATTAGCGAATAGCAGGAGCAGGAACGGCTTGAGCCGCGATCGTATCTTCTTTCCGATTGGCTAAGGTCGGGACTTCATCTCGCAAACGTGCCGTTAATTGCAGCGTCTTCGAGTCATAGACCTGAGTGAGCATCTTCGGATAGAAGCCGATGCCAATGATTGGCACAAGCAGCGAAGCAATGATAAACACTTCACGCGGTTCCGCATCAATCAGAACTTCGTGCGAGGTCAATTCTTTGTTTTCAGGACCGTAGAAGATTTCACGCAGCATCGATAACAGATAAATCGGAGTCAGAATTACACCGATCGCGGCTAAACCAACCACAATTACACGGAAGGTCAGACTATAAGCATCACTGGTTGCAAATCCGACGAAGACCATCAGTTCTGCTACAAATCCACTCATTCCAGGCAGTGCTAAGGATGCCAATGAACAAGCAGTGAACATCGAGAAGATTTTCGGCATTTGCTTACCGACACCACCCATTTCATCCAGCATCAAAGTATGAGTTCGATCGTAGGTTGCTCCCACTAAGAAGAACAGACTTGCTCCGATCAAACCATGCGACACCATTTGCAGTACTGCGCCACTCAAACCGAGATCCGTAAACGATGCGATCCCGATGAGTACGAAGCCCATGTGCGAGATCGATGAGTAAGCAATCTTGCGTTTGAGGTTGCGTTGAGCAAATGAAGTGAGTGCGGCGTAGATGATGTTGACGACACCGAGGATCACAAGGGCTGGAGCAACGATCGCATGAGCCGCTGGAAGCATTTCCGCATTCATCCGAATCAGAGCATATCCGCCCATCTTCAGAAGAATTCCAGCCAGCAACATATGCACAGGAGCAGTCGCCTCACCGTGTGCATCCGGCAACCAGGTGTGAAGTGGAATAATCGGCAGTTTCACCGCGTATGCGATTAAGAACGCTGTATAAATCCAGAGTTGGAAAGTCAGCGGGAAACCTTTATTCGCCAAGGTTTGCATATCAAAGGTGGGTGTTCCACCGTAGAACGCCATTGCTAGAGCAGCAACCAGAATAAACAGCGATCCACCTGCCGTATACAGAATGAACTTCGTTGCTGCATAGAGACGTTTCTTTCCGCCCCAGATTGCCAGCAAGAAATAGACCGGAACCAGCTCAAGCTCCCATGCCAGGAAGAAGAGAAGCATGTCTTGAACAGCGAACACCGCAATCTGTCCGCCATACATTGCCAGCATTAGGAAGTAGAACAGACGCGGCTTAAAGGTGACGGGCCAAGCTGCCAAAATCGCCAATGTCGTGATAAATCCAGTCAGGATCACCAGCGGCATGGATAAACCATCGACACCGACCGACCAGCTTAAACCAATCTGCGGAACCCAGGAATAACGCTCTACTAACTGCATTTCAGGGTTAGAGAAGTCGTACTGGGTGTAGAAGGTATAAACGATTAACAGAAAATCGAGCAGACCGACAACGAGGGAATACCAGCGAATGGTTTTGCCGTCCTTATCGGGGATGAAGGGGATTGCTAGTGACGCGACGATCGGAAACAAAATGATCGTGGTCAGCCAAGGAAAGTTCTCGATCGACATACTTCTTTTAAGCTTTGTTTATGGATGCGGTTGAAGAATAATCAGTTGCGGAATATCCCGATCCTAGACGGATATTTTTGAAATCTAGCCAGTGTTAAACCATTATTAATAGATTGAAGGGTGGAGTTGCCCCCACCCTGAGAACGAAAATCAGATCACACCGGAGAAAACAACCAATCCGAGAACCGCGACGAAGATAATCAGCGCATAGAATTGAGCGCGACCATTCTCGAAATATTTCAGTCCTTCGCCTGTGAGC
>JADEXW010000055.1 GCA_015206935.1 Pseudanabaenaceae cyanobacterium LEGE 13415
CAATCCGATTCCATTGTTTCAGCGAAGAGTTTCGCAGCATGGCGACCCCTCCAGATTCTCTTGTCTCTAAATTATCCAACTGAAAGAGTCCTTGCTCACAGTTTCAACACAAACCTACACCTGTAAGGGATTTAGGGGGCATTAGCCGACCGAAACGAAGCAAAACGTTCAGTCAAACTCACGCTACATTAACTCTTTCGGCTCAAGTGCGATCGGACTATCTGCGCTAAAACCAGAAAAGCGTTTACTCGTTGAACCTATGATCGTCTATTCCGAAGAGCGTGAAGTTCAACCCCAGCATTGCGATCTGCAAAATCATTTGAACAATGTGGTTTATGTTCAATGGATTCAAGAGATCGCGATCGCGGCTTATCGTTCTAAGGGCTATTCCCGCGAATTCGATGAGGAAAATAATATCATCTGGTTTGTTCGACGGCATGAAATCGACTATCTATCGCCTGCCTTTGTCGGAGATGTGATTCGATTAACCACTTGGGTTGAACGGGGGACATTATCGACGTTTTTTCGACGGGTTGAGTTTATGCGGGTTTCGGATCAGAAGATGCTATGTCGATCGCTCACTGAGTGGTGCTATTTCGATGCCAAACGAAACCGACCCGCAAAGATCCCTAGTGAGATCAAAGCTGATTTTCTTCCAGATCATTAATTTCGATTAAGTGCGGCGATGATAGATCACATTAAAATGTTCATCGTCTGAAGGTTCCTGAAAATACTGAGTAATTGCATCAAACTCAGCCTCGCTCGTAAATGCTGCACCTTCAGGAAGATCCCTGCTCCGTTCCCGTAGCTGCCGCTTGCACATCTCGTCTGAAACATCCACATAGTGCAACTCATGATCCGCGCTAGCTTGTTCAAACAGCGATCGAAACCAAGCCCGTTGAGTTTTCGTGTTTCCAGGAAAGTCGAGGACAACAGAAATACCCTTTAAGAGCAGCGAAGAAATGTGACCCGCGATCGCATTTCGCAGCCTGGACGAATACTTCACGAAGTCAGGAATATCGACAATTTCGCCCGGAAACAACTGCTCGAACAGTTCATCTTGCACCAGCAAAACGGCATCCTCTCGTTGTGCGATTTCCTTTGCCAGCGTTGATTTTCCTGCTGCCATCTTTCCACAAAAGAAGAACAGCTTCCCTGATTGCTTCATGTTCTGTACCAGTAATCGATCGCTCTACACCAACATCGCCGTAGATTGTTAATCCTTTATGATAAAGGAAGTCAGCGCGTAACCAGGAGTTACAACAATGTCTTTAGCTGAATTGCTTCCCTTGGTGAATGATCTGAACCCATCAGATAAATTATCGCTCTTCAAACTCCTAGCCGCGCAAATTCCAAATGCCGAATTACAAGCTATCTTTTCCGCATCAGAGTATCCAGTATGGTCGCCCTACGATGCAACTGAAGCTGCTGACAGTTTGATGCAGATGATTCAGGATGACCAAGAGGCATCCACTCATGCCTGATACGATCGAGCTTCCCTTTTCCGATGATGAAGCATTACCCAAAATTCCCATCACTCTGAGTTATGCAGGCTTCCCCGTAGTTACAGATGCACTCCTCGATACTGGCTCTACCGTCAATCTATTGCCTTATAACATTGGGCTACAATTAGGGGCAATTTGGAAAGATCACACCGTTCGCTTACCTTTAGCTGGAAATCTTGCGAGGGTTGAAGCTCGCGGTTTATTTGTACTAATTCAAATCGGAACCCTGGAACCTGTTCGTCTCGCATTCGCTTGGGCACAAGTCTCAGAAGTGCCCTTAATCCTTGGACAAACTAACTTCTTTCGAGAGTTTGATGTCTGTTTCCAACGATCGAGACGCACGATCAAAATCACTCGATATTGATCTCAATTTGAATACCGGGCTTGAGTCAGATCACTTGATCGCTCCATCTCGCCATTGAGCATGGAATAATTTTGATTGAAAGGTCATCATCTTAGCTCATGCAAGTCTATTGCACTCGTCCCCTCGATCGAGGAGAGTCTCCTCATGTGACGGAATTACCCGATTTGCCAGACGACTCGATCGCCTTGAATCAATGGCAACAGCAGTTCCAGTCGCATTCATGTGAGAAATGTGGAATGCCGCTGATTTTGAGCGATGGACGCTATATTCCGATCGACCTTCTAGGATATGGGGGATTTGGCTCCGTGTTTTTGGCGTATGACCTGAAATTTCCCCAGCGAGATCGCACTTATGCCCGTCGAGCAATCAAGCAATTTCGCAGCGATCGAGGCGTTTTTCCTGGACAAATTCGGCAGGCTTTGAAAGCCTTTGAGTCAGAAGTGGCTGTGTTGGATCAATTGCATCATGCTCAGATTCCACGAGTGTATGAACCGTTTCAGGTGCAATTGATCGATCGTAGTTATGCCTATTTCGTTCAGGAATATGTACCGGGTGAGAACTTGCAATCCAATCTATCCAATACACTCTGGAATGAGGCGAGTGTGTGGGAGATGCTGCGTCAGCTACTGGAGATTTTGGACTATTTGCAAACGCGATCGCCCCCAGTGATTCATCGAGATATTAAGCCATCTAACATTATTCAGACAAAAGACGGGAAGTACCATCTGATCGACTTTGGCTCAGTCCGGCAGGTGATTGCGAATACAGTGTCAACGCTTGCAGGACAGGATACGCAAATCGTTTACACCCCTGGCTATGCACCATCTGAACAGCTACAAGGGCAAGTTGGGTTTACGACAGATCTGTATGCTTTAGCAAAAACCTGTATCTGCTTATTGACAGGCAAGCCAGACGGGAATCTGAGCAAAACTGTCACTCCTCAGTTTAAGGGGTTGCTTCTACAGATGATCGATCCTGACCCTGTTAAGCGACCCGCCTCTGCAAGCGCAGTCTTAAAGCAACTCGATCGCACTCTCGCACCGCGTCGATCGCTGAGATACGCGCTACTTGCAAGTTGTGCGATCGTGCCTCTGTTTGCTTATAGTGTTCAGCACTTTGGTCGTCCTCAGATTCCGCAGCGCAACTGGAGCGCCAGTCCATCAACGATTAGCGCGGTTAGTTCTCCTCCACCGCTTAGAACCTATTTTTATGGCGGCAGTACGACAGCAGAACCGCTTGCGGCGGCGATTAATGTGCTGATTCCGCAGTCTAATCCCGCATTAATTTTGCAACGCAAACCGCCAGAACAGGGATTTGAGCATACTGAAGAAGGCATCGATCGATTGATTCAGGGTGAATTAGACTTTGCGCTCTCTTCTAAAAATATTCAGGAGCAACAAGCGCAGAATGCTCGCGATCGCCAGATCAAACTTGCCATCATTGCAGTTGCAACCACGACCAAAGCTGTGATTGTGCATCCAGAGTTACCGATCGCAAACATTACCTCAACCCAATTAGCACTGATTCAGGCAAGAAAGATTCTGAATTGGAAAGCAGTTGGAGGCCCCGATTTGCCGATTCGGATGTACGCCACTGACGGGAAGTATCTGAAAAATCCAAAGGGGGGTGAGCCGCAAGCTGGAGTCGATTTTGTCAAGGTTCATGATGCAGAAGAAGCATTTCAGCGAATTCAGCGCGATCGCGGTGGCTTTTATGTTGCTCCAACTCCCGTCGTAGTTCAATCGATTGCGGGCTGCCCGTTAAAAGCGTTAAAACTAGGCTCTGCTCCAGGCAAGATGATTCATCCTTATCAACAAGCTCGTATTCTTTCTGCGAAACAGTGTCAGGCTGAGGTGCGAAACCAAGTCAACTTAGAAGCGATTGAAAACTTGTCTTATCCGCTTAAGTCCACAATTTCGGTGATTGTCTTGCAAGATGGTGACATCAAACAGTGGATAGGAGAGTACTATGCGTATGTCTTAAAGACAGCAGAAGCGAGAACAGTGATGCAGCAACTCGGCTATGTTCAGCTCACAACGGTTAAGCCAGAAGTTCAATCGCTTGTTCGAGCAAGGCTAGATTTTGTGCCGCGTAGCCTGCGGTGATCTGAGTTTTAAGGGGCTGAATGCTTTGCCGGAGAGTTGCTAGAGGGAGCTTGGTTTGAAGTAGACGTGCGATCGCCCTCACAATTCGCTGCATCTGTTCTGCTCGAATAACTTCATCCTCAACCACAAAACTGTGACTGATGATCAATCGAGCGGTTGAGGTCGATCGACCTTCAATCAAATCACGGATTTCTCTTGCAAACTGCTCGACTAGCAGATTCGTAATCTCTTTGAGTGTCACCGGATCGACTGCGTACTCAGCCGATTCCAGCTTTCGGATTAGGGACTGTTGACTGATTAGAGAATAGAGTGCATCATCTAAATGAGGCAGTGAGATATCAGGAAGACTCTGGCGCAACTCTGAGTAGTCGATCGATCTTCTCCAAAGTGCAAACCAGTACAAAATAGATTGTTCCAACTCGGATAAATAGCGAAACTCCGATCGAATAACTTGAGCAATATCTTGATTACCATAGATGCTCACTCCCGATTCAACCAATGTCGCAATGCTACCAGAATGAACTGTCCGAATGCGTTCAGCCATCAGTTTGATCAGTTGGGGATTGTTGTAAATTGCAATGAACTTCCGCAGATCATCCTCGCACCCTTTTAACCCTTCTGCGATCAGAAAGTCGCGATCGTCTTCATAAGTGAGTCCGGTCAATTCATAGCATCGCGGTGTGATTCGTTGAGCCAGTAGCGTCGGTAGCCGTTGCCGACTGATCACGAATACAGTGCTTTGGTGTCCAGTACTGAGCGATCGTAGCAGGGTTTGATAGTCATCGGGATACTGTTCCTGAGATGCCAACAGCGTCTCCCACTGATCAAGTACAACTAAGCAACGATGCTGTTTCAGGTAATGCAGCAAATCAGCCACGGTGCCTTGTGCAATTTTGCCTTGAGACAAACTGAGCAAGAGTTGATTCACCAGATCAGGAAGCGCGATCGCAGTTTCCAGAGAATACCAAGCAGTCCGCAAGGATTTCGATTGATGAAAGATGTTTCGAGCTACTGTCGTTTTGCCCATGCCTGCCCGACCATAGAGCCAGATAACGCGAGATTGTCGATCGTCGAGCCAAGTTTGCAGTTGCGTCATCGTAGGCAGCCGACCGTAACACAGTGGAGCGGGATCGATCGGAGTCGTTTCCCAGTCTGCCACCGTTTGCCAATCGACCCCGATCGCAGCACACAATGCCTGGAAATTTTCGATATGAACATTCCGGCGCTGCAAAAATCGCTTTAGAGTCGTTGCAGACGGAGAAAAGCTGGCATAGTGAGTGTTCCAATAGTTCTCCCAACCGATCGCAGGGGGTGTGTTCGCAGCTTCTGTCGCAGCTTGGAGCCAGCGATCGTCGTCTACCGTCCAGCCGCGCTTTTGGCGTGCTTGTTTAATCATGGCTTTACCGGATTCAGACAGGCGGAGAGAAACCATAGCGAGATGGAACAGCAAGATTTGATACAGCAATACTGATTTAAGTGAGGACACTTCTAAGAAGCCCCCCGACCCCCAAGTTTGGGGGAGTAAGAGTCTTGAGTCAACAGAATTGGAGGTTTGGGGGCAACTCCGAGCCTGTCCTAATCTAAACTTCTACTGCTATATCACCATTGCTTGCTCGATCGAGGTTTGTCAAGGATCACTTTTAGTTCAACTTGTAATGCGCTGCACTGAATAAAAACTGAGTCTAGTAAACCTCAGACTCACTCCCTAAGCTGAACTTATTCCAATCGTTCAGGTGGTTTATGGCACAACTCAAAACCGATCCAATCAAAATTCCGCCGATCGTATTTATTCTTTTCGGATTGGCAGTTTGCAGCGGAGCTTATCAAGTCTTCAAGCCCTCATCGACTGCGACTTCGGTGACTGTACCAGGACTTACTTCTCTAGTCGGAGAAAAGATGAGCGATGTGCAAGCCGTTCCCAAGGGAGAATTCCGCTATGGTGGCAGCACCAGTTGGGCAGTCGTTCGCAAAAATGTAGACATTGGAATGCGCTTTAGCTTTCCTGATTTTCGCCTCAAGTATGTTGATCCAGAAGGAACAACTCCGAACAGTCAAACCGGGTTAGCCATGCTGCTTGATGGCAAACTCGATTTTGTGCAATCTTCGCAAGGCATTCCTGAGTCGATTCAACAACAAGCAAAGCAACGGGGCATCAAACTCAAGGAAATTTCGATCGCAACAGATAGCGTTGCCGTCTATGTGCATCCCCAGCTAAATCTTCCGGGTTTGACTTGGACGCAGTTTCAGGCGATTTTAGCTGGAGAAATCCGCAACTGGCAGGAACTTGGCGGGCCCAATCAAGCGATTCAAATCTATCAAAAGAGTAGACAAGAAGTGCCGAATGCGCCATTTACTGCGATCGCGAGTACGACTGAATCAATTCGACGAGTTGCAAACGATCCGGGTGGAATTTCCTGGGCTTCAGCAACCCTAGTTGTGCCTCAATGTGGCATCAAAGTGCTACCGCTTGGAACCTCGCCTAATCAGTGGATTTCGCCGTATCAATCGCCCGAAGTGCCGCCTGCGGAATGTACAAGTCAAAAGCACAATCAAGTGAATCCCGAAATCTTCCGCAACTCAAACTATCCCTGGCAGCGATCGCTCTCGATTGTCGTGATTGAAGATGGTAGCGATCGTCAAAAAGCAGGAGAGGCTTATGCTCGAATGCTTATGACTCAGCAAGGACAAGACCTATTGCAGGAATCGGGATACGCTCCAACCCGCTAGAACACTTCTTTCAACCTCAACGAGCAATGAAGAAATTTACTTACTGGTTAATGGGCAAGCAAGCTGGACGAGTGATTGAAAGCACTTGGTGCTGGCTGTGGAATCTACCGCTGGAACAACAAACCCAGCTACGCGGACAAGCACTAGAAATCACACTGGCTGAAATTCAACAAACTATCGGTCAACTGGCTGAAGCGATCGCAAAACAAGAGACTGCCTTCAACACTGCTTGCAAACGGTATAGCGAGAAGGTTCAGGAGCAGAAAACTCTGAAGCAACAGGCAATCTTAGCGGAACGATCGGGCAATGAAGACGCAGTTCGTTTAGCTGTAACGCAATTAATTCAACTCGAAAAACTATTACCCCAGTTAGAACAACAGATCGCAGAAGCTCAACAGTATGTCGCCACTTCTAAACAACATTTGAAAGCGGAACAATTCAAAATTGAGCAACTCAAGCAAGAGATTCAAACGGCAAAAGATCTCGATGCGATCACAGACGCACTCAATACGATTTTCACGATCGACCCTGCTTGCTCTCCCTCCTCGGCAGACCACACGATCAAAAAGATGATCGACATGAGTAAATCGCAGTATGAAATTGCAAAGACGCGAACTGAACTATCCCAACAGTCATCTAGCCAAGCGCAACTCACCGATCTTTTGCAGGATGAACAATTCAATCAACGGCTACAGCAAATTCGCGAAGAAGCAGCTCAGTCCCTCAGCTAACGGCGAAGAGACTTCACGAAGAATCTGACATTTTTCGCGCCTTCACGGATTCGGTGAATTTCTTCGACACTCTGATGTCCACATCACCTTACTGACCACCGACAGGATCGATTTGAACAACGGGTGTTAGTAAGGTGACTCGATCGCTTCTTACTAACATTGCAGCAAATCCTCGATCGCTTAAAATTTGCAAAATCGAATCCGCCACTCCACGATCGGTGGTTTGCACTGCTAAAAGATAAGGACGCTGCTGAAATGAAGCTAGTCCAATATTTCGATTCAAAACTTGTCTGACTTGGGCGGCGACTTCAGGACGATTGTAATGATTCACAATCACTGCAAAGCCTTGTCCCAAGGGTTGAGGATTGAAACCTCCAGAATTCGATTCAATTTGACGAGTCACTAAGGGTTGAACAGGTTGGGGCTGAACAGGAGGAACATCGCCTGTCGCAACTGGAGCGCCGCCTGGAGGAGTGGCAACAAAAGCTCTGAGTCGAACTGTGTCATTGAGGTAATTTGCCCAAGAATTGGCGGTATCTGCATCTCGGTAGCCGCCAACTCGTGTAACGGTCTCACCGAAATAATTACAGATTTTCACATCCGCATCACGAGAGACGACGCTGCGAACCCGCGCTTGAATTTCTGGAGTGCGGGTCACGATCAGCAAGAGAAATTCATTCGATCGAGGAGCCTGACAGTTTGGAAGTTGCGCTTGAGCAGATGGAATTCCACTGAGGGCAAGGGCAACTCCTGTGAGTCCTGAAAAAACTGATTGAAGCGTCGTCTGGGGCATAGAAATTTAAGATTGACTAGGAAACAGGTTCCAGAGAGCCGAGCGGATTCGGAATGGTATCCGATTGCTGGTACTCTCCGGTGATGACATATTCTAGTCGCAGCTTCAGCCAAGTAATAAATTGTTTATTGGTGGAAACGATCGCGACACAGGGACGGGGACATTTGGCTTTGATTTCTGCCATTTCTGGAGCTTCCAAAAAAGCAGGTTCTTTGATCACCCAGAAATCGAGTTCTCTGCCTTTGTCTTTGTAATCGCGATACCGTTCATTCAGAACCTCGTCCATCGGTTCTTCTTCCAGCAAAAATTTCTGGCTTGCCAAAACGTAGTAATAAGTTGTCATATTGATCAGTCCTTTTGCAAAAAAATCCGGAGCGTTAGAGTTCTCCACGAATAGCCTGTTTCATTTCGCGCACTGCTCGTTCTAATCCAACGAGAACAGCCCGACTAATGATCGTGTGCCCAATATTTAATTCTTCCATGCCTGGGAGCCTGGCGATCGGAAGAACATTCCAATACGTTAATCCGTGTCCAGCATTAATTCGCAGTCCAGCCGCGATCGCGATTTCACACCCTTGCGCCAAAATCTCTAATTCTTTGGCTTGTCCTTCTTCGGAATACGATCCCGCATATTGTCCGGTGTGCAGTTCAATGAATTTTGCACCCGTGGCAGCCGAGGCTTCAATTTGTTCAGGATCGGCATCGATAAAGAGACTGACGGGAATGCCAGCACTTTGAAGAGTGCTAACCACTTCGGTCATTCGATCGAGTTGTCCTGCGATTTCAAGTCCGCCTTCAGTGGTGACTTCTTCGCGTTTTTCGGGGACGAGTGTGACGTAATCCGGTTTGATATCGAGCGCGATCGACACCATTTCATCAGTTGCCGCCATTTCTAGGTTCAGATGTGTCCGAACGGTTTGGCGCAGGAGTTGAACATCGTGATCTTGAATGTGGCGACGATCTTCGCGCAGGTGGACGGTAATTCCATCGGCTCCCGCGAGTTCTGCTAAGACGGCAGCAGCAACGGGATCAGGCTCGACGGTGCGACGAGCTTGGCGGATGGTGGCGATGTGGTCAATGTTGACACCAAGAGTAGGCAAGGTTTTCTTCCCAAAACTTCAGGGACTTATTTTATCGCGTTCGTTTGAGGTTCTGCGTTTAGAGGTTGTTTGAAAAGTATTGAAAGGCTCTTTGCTTCGTTTTGATCCGCCCCGGAATGGAATTCGGGGCTATCGGTGCGAAGTCCTTTGAAAAGGACTGAAGAAGTTGAAATTATCTCTTAGTCCCCTTTAGTGGACTTCGTTCGGTTAGCCCCGAATTCCATTCCGGGGCGGGTGAATGCGATCGAACAATTCCGGTTAAAACACCCTCTTAGACAGAGTAAAGGCTCGATCGAGAAATCGTATTCTGAAAAAAGATTGCAAGCCTTAATCAAGGAAATTAAGAATCATTTCCTAAATAGAGAATTTCGTTAAAATCTACTTAATAGAAATTCACAGTCTATTTATTAGCGAGCCTCTTCATGCTAAATCCTGCCTTTATCCTGCGACGACTATCAACTGTTCTCGCCGTTTCAATTCTCACCCTCACATTGCTGGCGGTCACATCTGGAATTCTGATCGCGTTCTATTACGTTCCCACTGCGGGCGGCGCGTATGATTCATTAAAAGAAATCGACACGCAAGTTCCTTATGGCTGGTTGGTTCATACGCTGCACAATCTGTCAGGGAATTTCGTCATCGTATTAGGTCTGGTACAAATCTTTGTAATGTTCCTGGGTGAACGGTTTCGTCGCAGTTGGTTAACGGCTTGGATTAGCGGAATTTTCTTTACCTTAAGCGCGATCGGTCTAAGTTGGACTGCGATGATTCTCAATTGGGATCAGATTGGTTTTTGGCGGCTCAAAATTGAATTAGGCACGATCGAAGCCATTCCCTTTATCGGTGCAACGCTGCGCGATATCATTACAGGTGGATCAGTTGGAACGCTCACGGTCGCTCATATGTATGCGCTTCATAGCTATGTGATTTCATTGGCATCAGTGGGATTGGCGATCGTCCATTTGGGCGCGTTGCTGTTCCAAGAAAAAGAAATGCAGGCAGAAAAATCAGCGGCTCCAGTGGTTCAACCCGTTCAGCAACCGGAAATCGAACAACCTGCACTGGCAACCGAATCAGAAGCAAAATCTCCCGCTTAGAAGAATGTCGATCGCGCTAGTCTCGGATACGATAATCTAGCATCTTCGTTCCTCAGAGCCTCATCATGCGGCTATCGAGTTTTAGGCTGAGTGCGGTTTCACCGAAACAACTCGCAGTTTTTGAAGCGTGTTTGATTGGATTCATATCGGGACTAGCGGCGGTCGCTCTCAAACAGGGAGTCGGTTGGCTGAGTCAATGGCGGTTATATTCGGCATCGATTTATCCCGCTTGGATCGTGTTACCCGCGATCGGGATTTTGGCGGGATTGTTAGCAGGATGGCTGATCGAGCAGTTTGCGCCTGAAGTTGCGGGGAGTGGAATTCCACAAGTGAAGGCGGCTTTGGGTGGGGTTTCGAGTCCCTTAGATTTGAGAGTCGCGATCGCAAAACTCACAACAACATTGCTCGCACTCGGATCAGGATTAAATTTAGGGCGGCAAGGTCCAACGGTTCAGATCGGAGCCGCGATCGCTGCACAGTTAAGTGATTGGGTTCCGACTTCTCCGATTCACCGCAGACAGTTAATTGCAGCAGGAGCGGCAGCAGGATTAGCAGCGGGATTTAATGCCCCGATCGCAGGAGTATTATTCGTTGTTGAAGAGCTTTTACAAGATGTTTCAGGATTAACGCTTGGGACAGCCATCCTAGCCTCGTTTGTTGGAGCAGTGGTCTCTCGACTTTTGGGAGGGCAAGGATTTAACGGAACGCCCTACGGTATCGACATTATGACCAGTTTTAGTGTCGAATCGATTCCAGTCTTTTTACTCGTTGGGATTGTATCGGGACTCCTTGGATCGCTCTTCGTGCGAGGGATTCTGTTCAGCCTGAAGCTTAATCGTAAAGTATTAAATTGGAGCTTGCCGCTGCGGATTGCGTTTGCGGGGGGACTATCTGGAATTGCGATCGCAATCCTTCCCAGTGCGTTACGAGATAGCGCAAGCCTACAAGAAGTTTGGATTACGAGCGAATTAGGTTGGCGAATTACTGCCGTTCTCTTCATCACAAAATTTGTTTTAACCCTAGTTGCTTTTGGTTCAGGTGCGCCTGGTGGATTGTTTGCACCTTCGCTGATTTTGGGATCTGCATTAGGGTATCTGATTAGTTTCGCGGCTCAAAATATTGAGCTTGCCGGAGTTCCATTAGGATTAGATTTGAGTACAGCACTCACTACAACGGCTGCACTAACGGGAATGGGAGCATTTTTTAGTGCGGTGACTCGTGGCCCAATTACTGCGATCGTCATTGTTTTCGAGATGACCACAGATTTCAATGTGGTACTCCCTCTGATGATTGGTTCTGTGACTGCTTATCTGGTTGCAGAAAGTACTTTTAGCGGTTCAATTTACAAGCATTTATTGGAATATCGCGGCATTCATCTGCAAGCGAATCCAGAGATGGAAACGCGACTTTCAGGATTAACCGCAGAAGATTTAATGCAGCCACGAGTCGAAACATTATCGAGCCAAATTAGTTTAGACGAAGCAATTCAGGCATTTTCTCGATCGCATCATCGCGGCTTCCCAGTGATTGATAACGGAAAGCTGGTTGGAATCGTCACCGAAACAGATTTATCACACATCACAGAGCGCAGTTTAGATCCCGCTCAACCTCTGAGTGAAATCATGACTCCCCGACCTGTGACAGTGCATCCGAATGATCCACTCAGTCAGGTTTTGTATTTATTAAACCGCTATAAGATTAGTCGATTGCCTGTAGTGGATCGTCGGAAACTCGTTGGCATCATCACTCGCGCTGATATTATTCGAGCCGAGTCCGATAAACTCTCAAACGCTGCACAAGTGGGACCTCAACCCGAACCCTCTTACGTGGTTTATCAGACTCGCGCTCCAGAAACCGGGCAAGGTCGAATTCTTGTCCCGATCGCGAATCCTCAAACAGCGGGACGATTGTTACAAATGGCAGCCTCGATCGCACACGATCGAGAGTATGAATTGGAATGTTTACAAGTAATTCCGATCGCGCGTCATCGCAATCCTGCGGAAACTCCAGTATCAACCGCTATCAGCCGAAAATTACTGAAGAAAGCGGCTCATTTGGGCAAACAATGGAAAATCTCTGTTCATACTCAAGTTCGCGTTACACATGAGATTTCTCAAGCGATTCTCGAAACGATCAAAGAACGTCATATTGATGTCTTGATTATGGGCTGGAATGGTGAAACATCTACTCCTGGACGTATCTTCGGAAATGTGGTCGATACCATGATTCGTCAAGCGAGTTGCGATGTTGTACTCGTGAAATTCGGTGAAGGGACAACGCTCGATCGATGGCTCATTCCCACCGCAGGAGGACCGAATTCCCGTCAAGCAATTCGCTTAATGCCCGGACTCGCCAAACTATCTCATCATCCAGAAATTTGTTTGTGCCAGATTCATCAACCTCAACGGGATTTGCCTGACCCGAATTCGTTGAATGAAGCCATGAAATTTTTAAGCGATCGCTTATCGTGTCCAGTCGAACTGATGCCTGTTTGCGCGAATTCTGTGTCTGATGCTGTGATTGATCTGGCTCAAAAAGATCAGTGTGATGTGATTGTGTTAGGTGCGACTCGTGAGGGATTTTTGCAACAAGCAATTCAAGGTAACATCCCAGAAGCGATCGCACGTCGCTGTGATTGCACTGTGGTTTTAGTTCGCGGTGTGATTTCGTAACAGTACAAACAAATTAAGAATTTCTGCAATTCTTGGGGTTCTTAGCGAATCTTGATAGTTTGATGTGGTTTGGAATACATTTTGCGATCGCTCAACTTCGGATAATCCGAGAGCAAACGATTTTTCAATCGCTCCCACACTTCACCATTGTTCGTTTAAATTTTCCCGAAATATGACACAGAATTGGGTATCTCGAATGCTCCGACAAGCTGGAATTGCACTTGCATTAGGCTCGATCGTGGGAGCTTGTAGCGGTGGTAACACCCCAAACCAAACTGCATCTTCTCCAGCCGCAACCGGGGGCAGTGGCGATTTCGTGGTCGGCATGGTTTTAGTCGGACCCAGAAACGACGCAGGCTGGAACCAAGCCCACTACGAAGGCATCGAAGGCGCAATCAAAAACGTGCCCGGAACAAAGTTGGAATACGTGGATAAAGTCAATCCTGCCGATCGACCGAATGTGCAAGGCTCTCAAGTTGCTGATGACTTGATTGCTAAAGGTGCAAAGCTGATCATTTTCAACTCAGATGACTTCAAAGATGATGCGCTCGAAACTGCGAAAAAGCATCCCGATGTGAAAGTGATTCATGCGTCCGGTGACTATGCTTGGAAAGAAGGTCAGAACTTCAAAAACCAACCGAACCTGAGCAATATCATGGGACGGATGGAATTTGGCAAAATGATCGCGGGTTGCTCTGCTGCATTAGGCACTCAGACTGGAAGAATCGGTTATCTGGGTGCTTTGATCAATGATGAAACTCGTCGCTATAGTACTGCTGCCTTTCTCGGTGCGAGATATTGCTGGGAGAACTATCGGAAACGTCCTGCTGCTGATTTAGATTTCAAAGTAACTTGGATCGGTTTCTGGTTCAACATTCCCGGTAAAACGCTTGATCCGACTAAGGTTGCGGATGATTACTACAATGGTGGTTTTGATGTCGTCATGAGTGGAATTGACACACCAGAAGCCGCCGTTCAAGGGAAGAAAGCTGCCGACGCGGGTAAACCTGTTAAATTCGTTCACTATGACTTAGAAACAGGTTGTTCACTCGCTCCAAACATCTGTTTAGGTGTGCCGTTCTACCGTTGGTCACTGCCTTACACAGATGCTTTGCAGAAAGCAAAATCAGGGAACTATCCAAGCGAGTTTGTCTGGTCTGGTGCAGACTTTCAGAATCTTTCTGCACCTCAAAAAGGCATGATCGGTTTCAATTCAGGACAAGCGTTAGGCGAGAACAAGAAGTTTCTTGATGAGTTTGTCAAAGGTATGGCAGATGGCAGTATTAATCTCTATCGCGGCCCGATCCAATTCCAGGATGGAACTGATTTCGTGAAAGCGGGGGCTACTGCAACAGATCAACAAATCTGGTACATGCCGCAATTGTTAGCGGGAATGGAAGGTCCGAGTAAATAGAATTAGAAGTGGTTCGTCGTCGTTGCGAACCACATTTTTTATTGCTACATCAAATAAAGTATGCGAATTGAACTTCAACACATTACTAAGCGCTTTGGATCAGTTCTGGCGAATGACGATGTTTCGATGACTGTCGAAGCAGGTAGCATTCACGGATTACTAGGTGAAAACGGTGCAGGAAAAAGCACGATCGTTAAAGTTCTCAGTGGCTTTATCAGTCGCGATTCCGGTCAGGTTCTCTTTGACGGCAAAGCTGCTAACGTCAAAACTCCCGCAGATGCGATTCGATCGGGTGTCGGCATGTTGCACCAAGACCCGTTAGACTTTCCACCCTTAACTGTATTGGATAACTTTATGGTAGGTCGCGGCGAAGTCTTATCTAAAAGCATTTTTTCTGGGTTGAAGTTCGTCAATCCCGATCGCGCTCGTCGTGAATTTCTCCGATTGACTGAGAGCTTTAATTTCTCATTCAATCCCAACGATCGCGTTTCTGATCTCACAGTCGGAGAACGTCAACAGCTTGAAATCATTCGCTTGCTTTCTTTAGGTGTGAAA
>JADEXW010000380.1 GCA_015206935.1 Pseudanabaenaceae cyanobacterium LEGE 13415
CCGCCTCTAAATTCCATTCACAATTCTATAGACAGATTTGCCCACCGCAAGGATTGATTCTCCGATCGCTTAGGTGTTTCGGCGGCGCTGTCTACTCATAGAACTGGGGTAAGCGATCTACAGCTTCACCCCAGTTTTATTATCTTTGCCAAAAAATTCCATCCTTGATCGTGTTCTCTTTCTAGATGGGTAATATACCTGCATTACGCCTTCTCTAGGTTTTATCAGTTCGACTCCCAAATCGAACCATCAAACTCTGGATGAAGCCGTAACTCTCAGAAACCCCTGAGATCCGATCGCGTCTTACGGATCTTACTGAGTCCTTCTTTGACTCCCCCAGATCGCAAGCGCGTGACTTCTCGGATGCCCCTGCTTCCATTTATGAAGACAGTAGAAGGAGCAACCAGCGCAAAGATAGAGATTTGATAAATTTCAAAATTTCTATCTTGACCATTCCACGGGCAAAGATCAGACGATATCTAGGAATAGGTTTCGTCGATTTAGCATTAGTTGCCCCTGCGAATGCTCCCTTGCGCGATCGTGAATTCCCCTTCCGATCCAGCCTCGCACGATCGTCACTTTTGTTTCTGCCAACTCAGCAGCTATGTCAAATCGCAAACTCTCCATCCAGGGATTCTTCCAAAAACTCGGAAGACTCTACCGCAAGATCACAAAATCCTTTGTTACCAGAGTTCTCCGCTACACGCTTCTCTATCAACGTCGTGGCAAGCTCTCGACCGCAGGCTTCATCTTGCCGACCACAGTTCTGCTGATTTTGGTCGTAGCGCTGACCGTCGGCGCACTCACCTTCCGAGCCTACAACCGCAACATGCAAGTGATCGGCGATGCTCAACAGCGAGTCATCTACAACGCTGCCACTCCCGCCATCGATCGCGCTCGCTCCAAACTAGAATTTCTCTTCGATCCCACCAAAGACACGCGCCTACCCAGTGGTGTCCCGTCCCAAGACATCTTAGAAGCAATGCTACTCAACAACGGGACAACCCGGACTGGTGGCACCTTCGCCCCCTTGCTTGATCCAACTAACAACACCCTCACAAAGTTCCCGTATACTTTCCCAGACGAAGAGCGCGTTGATCTCAACAAGGACGGCAATCCCAACAACGACAACGCTTGGTACTTCCGCACCGACACCAATGGCAATGGCAGAATCGACAATCAAGACTCTACCGTTGTCTATTCAATTGTTCTCAATACCCCGCGACCCGAACCAGCGAATCGCACCAACAACACTCCAGCACAGTCGATCGCAACCCGACTGCTCGATCTGAGAGACGAACAGAAAGCAAATGAGCGATGGGTTAGACAAGCTCCTCTCAGCGTAGATGGCGCTTTAGGCTGTGTCACAAACCCTGCTGGTGGCAACTCAGGTCCAGAAGGTTGGTTTGAAGACAAAAATTCAACTGCAATCCTGAGAAAGAATTTCCAGGTAGATGCCCTAGTCATTCCTGGTAATCCCAATAGCACAAAAGCCACTCTGGAATTTACCCAAGACCGCCAAATGGATCGGGGCAACAAATGGGGCGCTTGGTTCCGGCACGATCTCGAAATCTATCCAGGTCGCGAGTTCAACTGGAACGGAGCCATGCACACCGAAGGTAGCCTGATCATCGGCGATACGAAAACCAAACTCTACTTAATTAGCTCAACCAGTTCGTGTTTGTATCCGCCTCCTTCTAACTCTGAAATTACCGTCACTGATGTTAATCGTGGAACTGCAACTACAAACTTACTCGGTCTAGTTGCCGCAGGAAATGTGAAAGGGGCAAATGCAGAAGCAAATAGGCACAGTACATCTATCGATCTTCACGGCAGTAGTCCTACATCCGTCACTTTGACTCCAGAGAACGACTCCAGTGCTGCCTCCAATCCATTTGAAATCACGATCGACCCGGAAACGGTTCTTCTAGAGAACGGTTACACAACGGTTCCACGAATCGGAACAGTGACAAACACTGACCGTAACAACCGTGGTGATAACTTAGATACTGCAAACAGAGAACTTCCAGCCTTTGGTAGAAATCAGAGTCGTCCACAGCGAATTTATGCCAGTGCTGCACCTGCACCTTACGTGGATGACTTATACCGTGCAGACGATTTGTGGGGACCGAAACCCAAGTACAGTGATAAGCCAGGCGGAACTGTTCCGACCGCAGATTTTGGCAAACCGATTCCGTCCACCAGTACCGATCTGACCAACAACGCTGTCCCATCAGAAGATACTGAGGCTTCCGGTGTAGGCTTGGACGGCTACTGGGAACGACG
This sequence comes from Pseudanabaenaceae cyanobacterium LEGE 13415, assembly GCA_015206935.1. Lineage (GTDB taxonomy): Bacteria > Cyanobacteriota > Cyanobacteriia > Leptolyngbyales > Leptolyngbyaceae > Leptolyngbya. The sequence goes on from JADEXW010000380.1 coordinate 2,287, forward strand.
TGCGCGAGTCAGAGGATTGAGACTACTCGTAGGTCAGCGCCTAGAACTTGGCAATCTATTCACCTGGTATGCTCCAACGAAAAGCAGCACCACAGATGATTATGTTGGTTACTCTGGCACTGCCACCTCACAGCTTGATCAAAACAACTATGAGTACGAGGGTGATCCCCTCTATCCGCCAACGGTCAAACCTTATCCGACTGCTTCTGCATCAGATCGCTTGTCCCACATCGATCTCCAACGTCGAACCTTGCGCGATAACTTATCTGCGGTTCAAAGTACAGCCATCTATCATGCCTCTGCGGATGCCCAGAAAGACTATCCGATCGCGTGTCTTGCCACGACTTCGCATCCCGGTACAATTTGGACGCTACGACAAGCAATTACATTCCGCCCCTTCGAGTTTTTCGGAATGAATGGCACTGCCAGCACCAATACCTCTCTACTCGCAAACTTCTTTACAGGTGTAGGAACAAATGGTTGGGAATTTGAGCCTCCAGCGGGTACATATTCAGCTTTCGAGGCACAGATTAACGATGCGAGTAGTCCACTACGTAAAGCACTGAAAAATTTAGCCAATTTTGCAGGAGACCATCAGGAAATCGGTGGCGCACTCAAGAGTGGAGCGTTTCCACCCACCCCAAATGATTCGGTTATCCATCCTTACCCCGCTCTTTCAATGTGGGGGAACTATTCCAACCTCAAACGTGCATTGAGCAATCTTGAGCGTTCTGGTGGATCATTCAACAGTCTGAGTATTGCAGACAAAACCTATCTTCAGACCGCTTCCTGCACACTCGGAATGTTGGCTTACAACATCGATCGTATTCAGAAGTTCGATCCAAGTGCGGTTGATTCAGGCAATTCTGCTCCAAACGATAAACCCTTGGGAGGCACTGGAGCAAATAAAAGAACATTGATGGCGAAACTAGGTCGCGATCTCTGGCGGCTCATGGATGGGATAAACGATGGGACAGCAAGTGACAACCCAGAAGTTTTGCCCAAAGAGCAACTTAGAACTTATAACTACAGTGCGACTGGAACACTTGATTCATCAAGATACCGTCCAGAAGATTATGAAAGAGTTCCTCCTGAAGCTTTCATTGCTGCATTGAGACAGTACTTATTATCTCAGCCCGGAGGCGGACTGAAGCCGGATGACTCCAACTTCACTGAGGAGATCCGATTGGCAGAGACGATTATGCTCCACCATCAGATTCGTCGCGATCGTACTTACGGATTCAAGCAGTCTCCTAGTTTCGGTCGGTATGCTGCTTTTCCATCAGGTGCGCTGAATCCGGTATCAATGGCAACCGCGTGCGACCCAGATCAATTTGTATTTAGCAGAGGAGGAGAAGGAGATGCAGAACTCTTAACCAATATGCAAGGCACTCCTATGGCAGTTATTTCAAGAGCTTCAACTAACCCCGATGGCACTGCCGTTGCTCTGCCTGCTAGCTCTAATGGTTACTTTGCATTCTTCCCTAGACCTAACCTGCCTGACGTTCTAAACGTGGGACAGCACCTATCTCGCTATCGTCTGGCACTATCACGGCTTTGCGGTACGCTTGATGCCACCGGAAATCAGGTGTTACCCAAGTTTCCTGCTCTGTACTATCTATTTCCAGAAGTCGCCCACGACTACAACGGTGACGCAACTGTTGGAGGCTACGATCATCTCCAGCCTGACACCGAGCCTTACATTGCCGACAGTTATGTTGGATCAATCAGGGCTGAGTTTGAACCGATCGATACAACACGAGCCGCAGGACGAGCAGGGTATCCAAGCCCAATATTTTCTGCTCCACCGAATCCTACTGATAAGGATGCCTACGACCAATTGAGTCGAAAACCGGGTGCCAGCCGTGTCTTTCCCATTGCAGATTTATCGGTCAGCAGTATTGCCCTCACGCCTCGACCTTTGAACCAATGGAAACTTCCATATCTCAACTCGCCAAGACCATACGATGTATCGACCACAAGTTCTAATTCAAGTTCAACGACTCTCACAAACGACAAAGCGAATTTTTCGCCGAATTTGATTCTGAAAGACGATCTCACACCGATCGCTGTTCCATTTCTCGATCGAGCGTTCTACGATGGACGACAGCTCATGCTGGTACGCACTCTAGACGTTGATTTAGGAATGCTACGCGGCACGAGATTAGGAAGTACAAATGATGTCTGGCTGCCTCTGAGTGGCATTGTCTACGGCTTCCGAGAAGATGCGGTTCGAGAAGATGCGATTTCTAGACCCCCTTGTGGAAGTTCGACAACTTGCGAGATGAATCTGCAAAACCCAGCGAGTCCTGTTGATCCGAGAGTCAGACCTGCAAATTCAACCAGCACCACTCTGAGTTCTGGGCAGAATGGCATCTCGACAAAAGCGATCGATCCTTTCCCTGACCCTGAGCGTCGGATTCATGGCTTCCGTCTCCGCAACGGTGTTCAACTCATGCGAAATCGCAGTTTCCAAGGCACCACCGGTTTCATCAGTGAAACAGATAACAGCAGAGGACTCTCGTTCTTTACGGATCAGCCCGTCTACATCCAAGGAAACTTCAACCTTCATCAAAATGGAGACGATGACACGATCGGTACACCTCTTGAGGAATTCACGACCCCGCTAGCAATCGGCACGGACGGCAGATACAGTAATTTCTATGATCGAAGGGTTACGAATCCCAACTTTGCAAAGTTAAGCACAGATCGCTGGCGACCTTCAGAAATCCTGGCAGACAGCATCACAATTGTGTCTGATGGTTTTTGTGATGGTACGGTTACAGACATCTTCCTTCAATATCGAGGTGCTGACATTACACAAGGATTAGGAGCGACTGCAACCAACCGCTATCCAGTTCCTGATGCAGATATGCTAAATGTCTCATCAATTAAGGGAGCTGAAGCCGACCGCATCTACTACCATAATCCTGCTGAAGGTCTCTTCGATCCAGGGTGTGCTGGAACTCCAACTAGAGATACGAATTACACCTCTTTCCACAATCAGAATCGCCCCGCTCAACAACTGCCTGCAAAAACTGCGGGAAACAGAAATGGATGGGATTGGATTCGAGAAAACTCTCGGTATGATGCAGTTGCAAACCGTCGTTCAAATGATGGCGATACATCAAATTCGGGAGTTGCCACAGGTCATTGGGGGGACATCACCGCTCCAATCAAGATCTCGCGCTCTGGTC
>JADEXW010000381.1 GCA_015206935.1 Pseudanabaenaceae cyanobacterium LEGE 13415
ACTCGTACCATTGAATATCGTCCAAAAAATTGCATGACGATCGCTTGCCACAAATCCCGCAAAACGTCGGATTGTTTTACCGCAAATTGATCGGGTTGAATCTGTGAAAATCTCAATTCGTCCAGCAATTCTTCTAACTGTCTCAAAACAATAAAAAATAATTCTCGCTTCTTTTCGCTTCTTAGAATGTCAATTTCAAGCGGAATATTCGTCAAATTATCAAGATTCGATTGCAATTTTGCAGCAATACGATCGAGAATTTCCCCTTGCCATGCTTTCGGTTGTGTCGCTTCTGGAACAATTTCTAACGGTTCCGGAACGGTAACTGCCGATTCCGCAGGCACGATCGCGCGGGGATTCGGTTGAATTTCTTCAGACGGTAACGCTTTCTGAACTAACCATCGAGCCGCTTTCAGTTCTCGTTTTCGCCCCGTCAAAAACAGTCGATCGAGCGTTGAAAGATTGTCCGATCGCAGTTGTGCCTCGATATCATTTAGTGCCGCTTCAATCTGGGACAATCCCGACGATCGCCAATTTTGCCGAATCACTTTCGCAACGCTAATCGACTGCGAACCCGATACAGTTAACTGCTCCAAAACATCCGGTCGCCAGTAAGTTTCTGCTGCTGTAATCTGCCGAATGGCGCTAACAAATTCCGCGATCGAGCTTCCTTTCGGACAATACCCTTCAATTCCCGCCTGAAACGCCGCTCTCAATTCCAAATCCGTCAGCGGTTCAATCAAAAGAATTGGAATTGTTGGATATTGTGCTTTAACTTGTTGAGCAAATTCCGTCCCAATTCCAATCAAAATGGCATCAATCCGATCGCGAGACAGTTCCGCTAAATTTCGCCATGCGATCGGGATCGATTCCGCTTCTGCCACAATCCGAAATTCTGGAAATCGACTTAGACACCCAAGCAAGCCAGAGCGGAAGACCGGATCTCGCTCCACAATCATCAATCTCCGACCTTCAGCCAAACTATCCATCGATCGCCAGCGCACTCATTTGATCTAACAGCTTAACAACCATTAGACTTCTTTCCTCGCTTGAATCCTACCGCACCTACCCAAATGGTTCTAGAGTACGATCGCGTTATACCGAAGCGCAAATTCCCACAGGCTGAAGAACCTTGAAAGCTCAAGCCGCCCTGTAGTTCTAAAAAGTTTTCTAGCTCAAAGTCCCCCAGAATTGGGGGATTTAGAGGGCTTTAGCCGATTCAACCGCAGCGAAAAATCCATTACGGCGGTGTTGGTTCCGGTGAAGCAGGTGGAGTCGGTTCAGATGGAATCGGCTCCGGAGAAGACCCGATCGGCGTGTCATAACTTGGTGCAGGTTGAGGAGCCTGATCCCGCTGTCGCCAAATCTCTGCCCGTTCTGCCGCCCATTGCGCGATCGCTCCTCTCGCTTCTCCATACAACGGTCGTCCAGGAGCAATCCCCGAAGCCACATCGATCGCGCGACTCAGATAACCCTGACCTGCCAAACTCGCCGCTTGATTCAGCACCGATCGATCTTCTGCAAGCTGAATCTGATAAACCCATTCTCCGATCAAGCCTTGAGCTTCGTTATACAGAGCGCGTCCGGGTCGAATCGTACTCGCTACATCGATCGCGCGTCCAAGCTGTCCCGCTTGTGCGATCGTTCTTGCATTGGTAATAATCGGACGATCTTCAATAATCTCAATCTGATTTGTCCAATCCGCAATATTCGTTTGCGCTTCAATTCGCAGCGATCGTCGAGGTCGCACCAGAGATGCCATCGCGACCGCCGATCGTAAATTGCCAATCTTGCCCGATCGTGCAACTTGTTGAGCGCGTGTCAACAATGGACGATCCTGCATCGACTGTAATTCCTTGCGCCACTGGGCTAGAAGCGTCTGAGCATGGAGCCGTCCCGGTCGTTTTGGTGAAACTGCTGCGGCTTGAGCGATCGCATATTCCAACATCGGAATCTGTTGCAAATTCGCGATCGTGCTTGCCACATTCAGTTGCATCAAATCTTGGGTCTTCTGCTCTAATCGTGGGATCAGAGTTTTGGCACGAGACGCAAACGGACTTTGGGGATCAATTTGTTTCACCAAATGAGTCGCCATCATCAGCGGTGCAATTCGTTCTAATCCGGGCGAGTTGTATTCGTTCGCGGTCTCGATTTCTCTTGCTCTGACTAACCGCACCAGATCTTGGTTCGCGCTCGTGAGCTGTACACTTTCAGGAAGTGAATTGAGCAAACTACCCGCAGCAACAATATTTTGCTGATCATATTGTGCGATCGCTAATTGAAAAATCGTGTTCCGCCAGCGGGTAACTTCTCGATTCGCCTGCAATGTCCAAACGAACGTTCGACGATCGATGGGATCAGTAATCGCGATCGCTTCTCCCAATTGAGTCGGTGGATTTGCTTTGGCAAAATTCCGCGCATCCGTTAAGAGCTTCCAAGCTTTTCTTTCATTGTTGGATTGTTCTCGAACTTCACCTAATCGAGCTTGCCAACCGGGGTCTTCAACCAGTGCCAGTTGTGCCATCTGCTCAGAAGCGCGATCCCACTGTTGTTTCTTAAGGGCATCAATAATTTTGACGTAAATCGCTTCGCCGCGACGATACTCAGCCTGCCATCGATCGATCGCGGCTTGAGCATCTTTATAAACCGGACTCGACTTCGGAATCTGATTCGCCAGCGACACTGCGCCTTTGATATCGCGTTGAGTCACACGCTCTCGTGCCAGAATCAACAGCGCATTCGACCAATCCTGAAGCAAGGAGCGCGATTGCCCATACAGCGGGTGATCCGTTGTCCAATCCTTCACCAAATTGATCGAGGAAATAATCTGATCTGCACTGCCCGTTTGTGCCGCTTGTTGGGCACAGGAAAGCTGTTCAGACTCGATCGATTGAGCCGTGACAGTTCGACAGTCAACCGCAGGGGGAACTTTTGAGAGCCACCAAAATGCGATCGCTCCGGTTGCGCCAAAAATCCCTAGAATACCTAACCAGATCAACTGCCATTTCCAAGCTTGCGCGACCGATCCCATACGTTGGGCAGTCGCACGAGTGGCAGAGGAAGCCGTTCTTGCAACTCGTGTTCCAAGTGTAGTGGCTTTCTGTTTGACTGGATTGGGAGCGGGATCACTGGATTCAGCAGGCGGCTCCGGGGGTGGCTCATCTTCTAACAGAACAGTGGAATGTTCCGGGGGGCTATCGATCGATGTCGTGGGCGGATGCTCGTCTTGGGATTTGGGCTTCTGGAATGCGGACAGTCCTTGAAGCCATTGGGGGGTATTTTTTCTAGCCATTTCGCTGCGAACCGTGAATCAGGCGGCGGGGTCAGAGTCTCGGCTATTTTACAGGCGATTTCGCCGATGGAACCCTCGACACAGAATGCTTTTATAAGTTCCGCTCAAGAATTCCGCATTTCCGGGAGCCATTACAAAACTTCGCCTACAAATCTTTTGAATTTGTAAGCGAATTTGTTTAGTCGAGACCAAGAAAATCAGGTTGCGTCTATTCAACCATGAATTTCTGAGTCTGAACTCCGAAAGGATCGTCGATCGCGTATAAAAGATTTCTCTAGTGCTATTTCGCTTTATAGCCGTAAAAGTCGATGTGATACTCTGTGATTCTTACGCCTGTTTGCGCTTCCACCTGCCGAATGATTTCCTCCGGAAGCTCGATGTGAATATCTAGAATTTGCTCTGTATCCAAACAGTTCACATGGCTATGAGCATCACTGATATTTCCATACAGTCGCCCATCTGATCGCTCGATGCACTCGATGATCCCCTGTTCAGACAGCGCTTCCAAATTCTGATACACCGAAGTATGCCCGATGTCTTTTCCTTGACGATTTAAGCGATCGTAGATTTCCCGCGCGGACAAATGCTCTTGATCTTGCCAAAGTAATTCCAAAATGAATCGACGTTGGCGACTCAGGCGCATTCCCAAAGATTGACAGCGTTCGATCGCGTCTTCAAGGCAGCGAATCGGTTTGAGGTCTGACGTAGTTTCGATGTTCATCGTATTGAGCGATTGCTATGGGAAATTGTTTTTAACGAACCATTTCGATCCTGGAACCTGTTAGAAAATACAACTCTAGTAGAAAGTTTTATTCGTTATCAGAATGCTCTAATTCCCTCACATTAGATAGAGGTTAGCTCATCTGATCTATTTCTATCACAAGCTAAAGCAAACTCGCTACAACTTTGATTTAGGAATTCCAATTTTTGAATCAATTTCGCTAAACTGAATTGTCTCAATTCTGGTTGAAAGACATCGTGCCTCAATCTGTGCCGTCAAAAATTGTTTCTGCAAGTTGGACGATCGATCAACTTCCCGGTCTAGCCGATGACGACGCGGCTCGATTGAGCGATCGTGAAATTCACACTACTTTGGATTTGCTTAAGTTGGGGAACACTCAAGATAAGCGAAATCTCCTTGCAACAGAGCTTCAAGTCCCGATTCGCCAATTAAATAAATGGGTTGCACTCGCAGATTTGGCTCGAATTCCTAGTGTTGGATGCGAATATGCAGGCTTACTACTCCATGCTGGAATTGCTTCCCCATCACAACTGGCGCAAGCCTCGATCGGTCAACTTCACCGTCAATTGCTCCGACTTTACGTTTCCACGATGCAACGACGCGATCTCTGTCCCACGACAGATTACATCGGGCTATGGATTCAACAAGCCCGACTTCTACGGTAAATCGCGAAAAATCATTGCAGTATCCGTATTCCTGCTTCGCTGTCTGGGAACTCTTGTAAAGTGGAATCCCGGATACAAAATTAGTCCGGATACCAAAACATCCCTTTGATCCCCTCTGGATCTTGCATGAAGCCTAAATTTCGGTAGAAATTAACGACATGCGGATCAGCAAACAAAGTGATATTACTGATATCCTCACTGCGAAGCTTCTTAATCATGAACTTCATCAGCGCTTTCCCCAGCCCCTTGCCCTGGAAATCCGGATGCACAACGACATCCCAGATCGTCGCATTAAACGCATGGTCAGAGGTCGCACGCGCAAACCCAACCAGTCGCCGTGTCGCTCCTCGCTGTTCCCACATCGTAGCGACAAGGAAACTATGCTGAATCGCCTTTTTGACTTTTCTCAGAGGACGACGCGACCATCCGACCGCATCACATAGCTCCTCTAACTCATAAAGATCGATCTCCCGCTCAGTCGAAAAATAAATTCGAGAATTGGCGCGATCGCCCGTCGTCGAGCCATCCACTGAACCAGGGACAACATAGCTCTCCGTCGAACTCGGTTTCTCGATCGACGCATCCGTACTACTGAATAAGCTTTTCCAAAAACCCATGCCGTGGTGATAACAGTGAAGCAGTAATAGTTAGTATATCTCTCGGATTTGGGTTGCATTCCGCTGATTTTAGGGAAATGTCAGCATTTATCGTTTCGTCCGTTCAATTTTTCGTTTCGCGTGTCGTCTAGGGGCGGTCTCCATACAATGGCTC
>JADEXW010000382.1 GCA_015206935.1 Pseudanabaenaceae cyanobacterium LEGE 13415
CCTTTAATGCCCGTTGCCGTTTCAAGTACTCGTGATCCTTTCGCGGCTCCCACGATTCCGACCAATCTGCAAGCAACCGTCGTTCCTCAGAAAACGATCGCGGCTAAATCTTCCGTCGGTTCTCAGCCTGTCGTGACCCTACCTCAGCCTGTTCAATACACGCCAATTCCACAAACGATTTCAGTTCGTCCGTTACCTGCGATTCCGGTTGCGCCGCCTCCGATGCCTCCTGTTTCGCGTACCAATCTGGCAGACTCGATCGCACTCACGGGCGTAATCCAAACCGGAAATCAAATTAGCGCGATCGTTCTTGATACCGATGGCACTTCTCGATACGTGCAAGTTGGGGAAAAGCTGGCGAATGGAGAAGTGACGGTGAAAAAAATTAATGTGAATGGCGGCAATCCGTCGATCGTTCTTGTACAGAATGGCGTGGAGTTGATTAAAGCGGTGGGTAAAACGGAAGGCTCGATCGCACAAACATTCTAAAGATCCTACCCAATCTCGATCAGCTAACCGATCCTCGTCTTTCCGCTGAATTGCTACAGTTAAGAATCTATAGCCATACCCATTTTAGTTAGGACACTTCGAGAAAGCCCCCCAGCCCCCAATTCTGGGGGAGCAAGAGTCTTAGCCCCCAGAATTGGGGGTTTGGGGGCAACTCCGAGGATGTCCTAATCTAAACTTCTACTGCTATGGGATCTAAGTTCAGCCTGCCGCATTCACACAAGGATCAGATATGAAGCTTACCAAGAAGAACCTCGCAGAAAAGCTTGATCACGTTTACGATGTCATCATCGTTGGAGGGGGCGCGGGTGGACTTTCTGCCGCAATCTATCTCCAACGCTATCGATTGTCGTGTCTGGTGATCGAAAAAGGTCGCGGTCGATCGTTCTGGATGCAAGAGCTTCAAAATTATTTGGGCTTACCGCCCGGAACTCCCGGACGCACGATGCTGCAACAAGGTCAAAATCACTTCCTCTCACTTGGCGGCGATTACCTGATGGGCTTTGTCGAAGACGTGACAGACGAAGGGGATACCTTTGCGGTCAAAACCAAAGTCGGCAAAGCCGAAAGTAGCTATCCGGTCTTTCGCGCCAAATACGTCGTTGCTGCTAGTGGCATTATCGACCATTTGCCCAAACTCGAAGACATGCAGAACGTCTTTGATTACGCCGGACACAATCTGCACGTTTGCATGATCTGTGACGGTTGGGAAATGGCAGATACGAAATGTGGCTTATTCGCTGGAACCGAGGGCGCGATTAATACGGCTTTCGTGCTGAACTGGTTTACGCCTTACATTACGGTGTTTACGCAAGGCTTATTTGAGGTGAGCGATGCCATGCGCCAAAAATTAAAAGAGCATGGATATCCTCTCGTTGAAACGCCACTGAAGCGATTTATCGGGCATGACCATCACATGACTGGGGTAGAACTTGCCGACGGACGCACGATCGAGCTTGAAACCGGACTCGTCGCAATGGGTTCGCATTATTACAACGCTTACCTACAGGGGCTAAACCTCGAATGGAAGGGTGGCAATTTGGTCACAGATAATATGTGTCGAACCTCGCATCCGAGAATTTTTGCGATCGGAGACTTAAAAGAGGGGTTAAATCAAGTATCAATTGCGGTAGCCGATGGTACATTGGCAGCAACCGCAATTTGGCGAGAAATTCGTCGATCGTCTCCTCCGCGATTGTGGGAGGAAAACCTCAACTTGATGACCCAAAAGGGAGTACCTGTCTCGTGATTCAACTCGATGCTTCTCAAGCACAACAAATCCACGCGGAAAATCTCCGTCTCCAAGAGGAACTGCAAATGCGCGATCAACTCGTCCAGCAGTTATCTCAAGAGCTTTTCCGCTTGGTCAAGGGCAATGCAATTGCACCTGCTCCAAGTTCGGATGAACCTTCTGAGCGTCACACCGCAGAAGTTCAATCCCTGCGCGAACAGCTTCAAACTGTAGAACAACAAGTCACGTTCTACCAGGAACAAATTACACAGCGGGATCAGGAAATCTACGAATTGCGCCAAACGACTCAGGAACTGACTGAGCGATCGAAGATGCTCGAACAAGTCGTTCAAGAGTTACCTAAGGTGTACCGTCAGAAGTTCGCGGAACGGATGCAGCCTGTCCGGGAAAAAGTGGCAATGATTCAGCGAGAAAATCGCCAACTCCATGCCGAGTTACAGAGCGTGAATTATCGCCTTGCTGTGAAAAACCGTCGAAACGGTCATTTGGATTTACCCACTTTTCCACGGGGTGAAGGTGAGGTTTCTTTGCCCAGCTTTGGGAACGCTTAGAACGGAAATTCTAACGCAGTTGATGAATAAAGCCCTCGCAAGGATTGAATTTGCGGGGGCTTTTTATTGATTCTTTGATTCAGACGTAATACCAAATTGCTTTTTGAGTGCGAGAGATTCGCCTAGCCCCCTAGCCCCCAATTCTGGGGGAACAAGAATCAAAGTCCCCCAGAATTGGGGGATTTAGGGGGCTTTAGCCGCCCACAACAAAGCGAAATGCTCCACCGAAAGCCCGTCCATTCCAAGTTATGCGGGCAGTAACACCTCTTGAGTTCGTCCGAACGATCGAGAAATTGCCTCATAATTCTCAAAAATCGCAAAGGCTCGATCGAGTTGGGTAATCTCAAAAATTAATCGCACCGAAGGACGCAAACCGCACAGCACTAATCTCGTACCCATCTCGGTCGCTGTTTTCAGCCCCATCACCAGTGCAACTAATCCTGAACTATCAATAAACTCAATTCGCGATAGATCGATAATCCAGACCTTATATCGTCTTGGAGCCAGTGTTGCCCATTGTTGCTGCAAAGCCTCACCGCCCATCACATCCAGCCGACCTTGTGGCTGTAGCACGATCTCTTCGTACTGCTCAACTAACGCCATTCTTTTCCCCCACACCAATTAAAATCGTATCCTGAATGCTTGTCTCGAAACCTTGACATTCTAGAGCGCAATCAGAGTACTGTTAATTTGACGACGAATACAAGCGCGATCGTTCCGCCGCTCTGTAGTTTTACTTATCTTGAGTACTCCAAATATAAAGACTCGCTTTCCGGATTACAAACGTTGCGCGATCGACTTTCATCGAAACTTCATGTATACGCAAAGCCCCACGCGATTTTAATAAAGTTTTTCTGATTTTTATAGAAAAGTACGGAAAAATCCTTGATCAAAATCAATTCTTCTGACAAAATCCTTCCGATTCTCGTTGACACTTCGGACAAGAGCGCGTCAAGATCAGACAAAGATGAAGCTTTGTAAAGGTTATCGTAATGTCATTAGACTTCATTTCGCCAGAAGCGATCGAGCAAATTGCTCAACAGTACGGATATTGGGCAATTTTCTTCGGGATTTTATTGGAGAACTTAGGACTGCCGATTCCCGGTGAGACGGTGACGCTTGCAGGTGGATTCCTCGCAGGCAGTGATCAGTTAAATTACTGGTGGGTGGTCGGTGATGCAGCACTCGGAGCCACGATCGGCGGAAATATTGGGTATTGGATTGGTCGGTATGGCGGTTGGGCGCTGTTGCTCAATTTAGGCAAAGTGTTCCGGATTAAGGAAGCGCAAATTGAGGAACTGAGACGGCAATTCGGTGAGAATGCGGGTAAGGCAGTTTTTCTCGGTCGGTTTGTGGCACTGCTTCGGATTTTTGCGAGTCCGTTGGCGGGAATTGCGGAGATGCCTTACTGGAAATTTACCTTGTATAACACGGTGGGCGCGTTGACTTGGGCAACGGTGATGGTGTCACTGGCGTATTTTGCAGGTCAAATTGTGCCTTTGGAGAAGCTGTTTACGTTGGCTTCTCAGTTTGGCATTGTGGCATTCTTGCTGGTGGCAGCTTGGATTGTTGTCCCGTTTTGGTTGGAATCGCGGAAATCGAAACAGATGATTGTGGAGAAAGCGATCGAAGAACCTTCTCAAGAGTCATGATTCGACAAAGATGATTCCGGCGGCGAGTTGGGTCAGCTTTAAATCAGTATTGCGGCGATCGTCGATCGCCCTTTTTTTTAGCTCTAGTTCTCGATTGACTTTTTTCAGTAACCCTTCTGTGGCAGGGAGCATCCGAAGTTTGCCGGATTGTTGGAATTGCGTAATTCGTTCTTCGAGTTGTTGGCGACGACGATCGGCATAATTCTCAGCGCTGCGTTCTTGAATTCGACAGCGGTTGTCGTTTTCCGCTGCAAATTCTTTTGATGCTTGATCAAAGGCTTCTTCTAGGGCATCGTCGCAATCGCTGTAGAGGGACAAGACTTGATCCAAATCGTTGATTAAGTTTGCGGCGTTCGGTTTAGCTTTTCCGAAACGGGCAGCACGATACACAAATTGTTCAGATTGTTCATCGGATAGTTGTTGCTCGGTGGAACAATGAGTCGCTTTGTAGGCAAGGCGACTTTCCGATCGTAGTCCGTCAAATTGCCATCGTTGAATCACATAGATGTACTGTCCGGGTGATACTGCGACATCGACTTGGTGACATTGAATTGCCGCGATCGGATGAAGTTTTTTGGCATCAAGTTCATAACTGTGTCTGATCCACTGGATTAAAGGATGAGTTGGATCGATGAGTTCAGTAGCAGTTCCAGCTTTACGAGTGGATTCAAGGCGTGGATCGAACAAACATAAAGCGGGCGATCGGTGTAGGCGCGTTTGAACTGGGAAACGATGCTGCTTAAGAAATTGTTCGAGGTCAAGTTTGGCATCTTCGGTAAGACGAATCTCGAACACAGATTCTTTTTGCGGGATTGGTTTAATCGTTGTTCCTGAATAGTATCGAACGAAGAAGTCTTCTACAAAAGTGTGTAATTCTTGTGCGGTGAGCCATCGACCTTGATCGCGGCTTTTTTTAACAGTGTTGAGAATTTGATCCGAGAAGGCTATTAAGTTCACTGCTTCTTGTTCTAAGCGCTCTTGTTCTACGGATTGTTTCAGAATCGCGATCGCAGTTTCTTCTGCACGTTGGAGCCGCTCCTCGTCGGTGAGTTCTGGCTCGAATAAGCTCAACATCAATTTTTCAGTTGCTTCTCCCAGAATGTTTTCTAAGTCACCAATGCTTTCTTGGAACACTCGAATGCGATCGTATAAGCGATCGAGAATTCGCTCCTCAATGGTGTCTACTAAGCTGAAGTTGATAATCGAAATGCGATCAGCTTTTTGTCCTAATCGATCGAGTCGTCCGATTCGTTGCTCGACTCTCATTGGATTCCACGGCAAATCATAGTTAATCAAGAATCGACAGAATTGTAAGTCAATCCCTTCACTACCGACTTCTGAGGAGAGTAGAACGGATGCTTTTCCTTGTCCAAACTGTTGCAGAATGTCCCATTTTTGCTCGCCCATTCCACCCAGAATAAGACAGGTTGAAATGCGATCGGCTTCTAAGCGACGTTGTAAGTATTCCAGCGTTCAAAGGAAGTAAGCAAAGAGAACACACTGCTCGT
>JADEXW010000383.1 GCA_015206935.1 Pseudanabaenaceae cyanobacterium LEGE 13415
AAAGCGCTCTGGAATTGGAGAAATCATTCTTGCTCAAAGTCCCCCAGAATGGGGGATTTAGGGGGCGAAGGATTTCAGCAATGATGAATCACTCGACTTGTTTGTACACGGTAGCTTGAGGGGCTAGGGGTTCAGGAATCGGCTCTGGTAGCGGAGGTTCTGGAGCAAGTTGCTGAACAAATTGGGCAAGGGCTTTTGGATCGACTGGTTTTGCTAGAAAAAAAGCGGCTCCTTGTTTCAGTGCCCAAAAGCGATCGATATCTGTGGATTTGCTCGAACACATGATGACGGGAATTTTTGCCGTTGCAGGATCAGACTTCAGATCACGGCAAAACTGAAATCCCGTATTGTCCGGCAACATGATGTCGAGAATGATCGCAGCGGGTAAATCTTCTTGGATTGCGGCGATCGCGTCGGTGGTATTCGTGACGAATTTTAGCTGCCAGCGATAGGGCGCTAGTGCCATGCGGACTCGTTCTGCATCAGTTCGGGTGTCTTCTACAACAAGAATCGTCGCCATGTTTCGGTAGAGCTACTTTATGGGTTAGTGTACCGATTTCGGGCTTGAGATTTCGATCGTTACGGTAGAGAATTCAGCAGAATTTTGCGAAATAGCAACAATTTTCAAAGATTCTACTTTTGCTGTTAGCCCGTTGTTTATGTTGGGTACTCTCTTCTGAATTTCACGCAGGTAGAACGATCAGTTTCCCTTGACAAGTCACTTTCTCAGGGTCGATCGCTAATTCATGAATCTCCGTTTCGTCTCCTAAATTAAACGTATAGCCATCTAAATCTGAGAGCGGTAAACCTCTTTTCGCCGTTGCATGAGGCAGCCACTGAGGATTCACCAGCTTTAATAAATTCGGAGCCGCGAGATCAAAACCCGTCCGAATTGCGATCGGTGTTTCATTCCCACTATCTGAAACCAGAGTTGCACCCAAAACGACTTGCTGCGATCGCAATTGAATCGTGAGATTTTGCAGATTGAGATCGCGCTCTCCAACGATCCCCGCTGTTCCCGATCGCAAAAGTGTCTGTAGAAATTCCGTCACTCCTGCTTTCAGTAATGGCGCTTTGAGCGAGGTATTTAAGTCAGCTTCCTCTAACAGAACTGATCCCTTAATCCGAATCGGTTCGAGTAAGCGGAGTGGTTTGCCCCGCACAATCTGACCCGCATTTACTCGAATGTTTTCTCCACTTAATTGAATCTGATTCAGCGCTAACCCTTGATAAATCGCGTTTTTGGCAGAAATCTCAATTTGTTCGATGTAGCCTGACAGAATTTGGCGATCGCCTGCCGTAATTTCAACATGCAGATCTTCCACTTGTTCGACCTGGGATCGCAACCATAGCCGAACAGCGGGCGCAAGTACTTTACTAATCAGTCGGCTTCTTTTGCCCGTCGATTCTTCCAATTCAGTCAGTTCGCGATCGTCCAAATTCATAAGTCGTTTGTGAAGGCTAGTTTACAGAAGTGTACAAGGAAACTGATAGCTTCCCCTAATGTCAGGAAATCTTGATAAATTGCTCAAACTTGATCCCAGTGAGTGATCCCAAATCGCTGAAATTGTCAGGGAATTATGACACAATGATCCCTGGAAAACCTGAAAAATCGTAGAAACTTGATCAATCAAGCCTTCTGACCCCTTGATCGAATTAGAAGTTTCCTGCACGATATGAAGCATCTTGCGATCCCCAAACTTCAGGCAATCTTGAATTTGGCGATCCCCTGAGCGCGAAACTGCGATGCCTTTGGTACAAGCAAGCGCGATCGTAAAGATGCCAATTGCTTGAGAACGGACAGACACAACAAATCACGGAGAAGTGATATGGCTACAGAACGTCCCCCTCTCACTGAAATGACGCTTCGCCAACTACGTCGAGTGGCAAGCGAATACGGCGTATCTCGCTATAGCCGGATGCGGAAAGATCAGCTACTCGCATCGATTCAGGAGATTGAACGAACTCGATTTTCAACCCCAACCCCGACCCGTACCTTAGAGGCACAAGAAGCTGTGGAAGCAACCAAATTCGACGTTGGACAAGATGACCCTCAATTAGAACCCGTTGTTAACGAGAACGTTTTAGCGACCGTAGATGCGGACTTGATCGACCTTCCGGAAGGATACGGAGAAAGTCGCGTCGTTTTAATGCCGCGCGATCCCCAATGGGCGTATACCTATTGGGATATCCCGAACGAACACAAGCAAGAGTTACGCCGCCAAGGTGGACAGCAACTCGCGCTTCGTCTCTACGATGTGACGGATATCAACTTTGAATCTCAAGCTGCCCATAGCGTTCAGGAATATCCCTGTGATGAAATGGCGCGGGAATGGTACTTGCCAGTGCCCCTCAGCGATCGAGATTATGCGATCGAAGTCGGATACCGGGCAACGGACGGTCGCTGGCTCGTGCTAGCTCGATCGGCTCCGGTGCGCGTTCCTCCGGTTTATCCGTCTGACTGGATTGAAGATCACTTCATCACTTTGGCTTGGGAAGAAGACCTGTGCGGTAAGACCGTTGCTGAACTCGTTCCCCCAAGCCTCAAGCCCACAATGGCAGCAGGCGCGATTCAGGGCGGAAACGCGATCTACGACGAAATCTTTGGCATGGCGCAAACTACCGAAGCAATGCGAATCGCGGGATCGCTTTACGGTTCGATGCAACATTCTGCCGCAGCACCCCATCTGGAAACGATTAGTTCCTATGTGTTCCCATCGGGTGTGGGCATGTGGGCATTGCCAACGGCTTCTGGTGTGAATATGTCAGGGGTAGGATTCTCGGCTTCTGCGCCTCCGATTCGTCCTCGTAAGTTCTGGTTGATTGCCGATGCGGAACTGATTGTTTATGGAGCAACGGAACCGGATGCAACGGTGACGATCGGCGGTCGTCCGATCAAGCTCAACCCGGATGGAACCTTCCGCTTCCAGATGTCATTCCAGGATGGATTGATCGACTTCCCGATTATGGCGGTCGCAGTGGATGGTGAGCAGAATCGTGAGATTCATATGAAGTTTGAGCGGGAAACACCAGCCCGTCGGACGAATGCCAAAGAAGAAGCCGTGGAAGAATGGCTGGTTTAAGTTAATCGATTTGGGATGAGATGAAACGAGGGGTCTCATCCTGGATTGGAGTTCTCCCTTCCAACCTGATCAAGCAATTGGTCAGGTTTTTTTATGAGAAAGCCGGGATTAAATTAAAGTTGAGGTAGCGAGTTTTACAATCAATTCGCTCTCTGATAATTTGTGCGCTATTCATTTTGACTATGACTTTAGAAGAATTGACCTTGACGTTGAGCGGATTGTTCGGTGAGCAGGTTCAGAGTTTGGCGGCGGGTTCGTTTCAGGTGGAAACACCCCAGTTTCGATTACTGATTTTACTATCGGATGATCAATCTTGGTTACGGGTCTTGTTACCGATCGCACCTGCTCAAGATGCTGAACCGTATTGGGAGCAGCTTTTAGAGTCGAATTTTGATCTCACTCAGGAAACTCGATACGCGCTGCATCAAGGTGTACTTTGGACAGTGTTTCAGCATTCGATGATGGGATTATCGATCGACGATTTACAAGCCGCAATTCAGCGATTGATTGCATTGCAGCAACAGGGATTAGATGAAGTCTTTCATGCGTTTGTGGAAAAGCGAATTCGCCAAATTGTTCAAGCCGCAAAGCGACAAGGACAATCTTTGGAAGCGACGATGCAAACGCTCGATCGCTTTTATCAAGAGGGGATTATGGGCGATTTGGCAATGGGATCACAATCGCGATCGGAAACAATGGATGCTTGGCAGCGACAGTTAAGACGCTTGTGGGATGAGGTGGAGCCGTGAATTTAGTCGAAGCCTTGCGCGAGGATTATGCGCGATTTCCAAAGGATCAAAGCTATGACTTGTATGCGGCAGATGTGTTTTTCCAAGATCCGATGAATCGATTTCGAGGAGTCGATCGATATCGCGGCATGATCAAGTTTATTGATACTGCTTTTCTCAATGTGAGAATGGATCTTGATTCGATCGAGCAAATCGACGATCAGATTAACACTCGTTGGACATTAAGCTGGAATGCTCCTTTGCCTTGGAAGCCACGAATGGCGATTTCAGGACGGAGTGAACTGAAGGTGAATTCTGAGGGATTGATTTGCTCGCATATTGATTACTGGGACTGTTCACGGTTGGACGTGATGAAGCAAATTTTTAATTCGAGTCAGCGATCGACTTAACGTTTGGGTAAGCCGATTCGAGGATCTAAATTCAGGGATTGGGAAAGTCTCAACAATATAATTTCTGTATTGTCGATACCGGGAGGTCGAGCGATCGTGAATGGATAGTTATTATCATTCGCAACCAGAATTGTATTAGCATCCATCACGAGAATATCCTCGATCGTTTGAAATGGAAATCGAAACTGGTTCTTTCCATCAGGATAGAGATCATTTGGATCTTGAATGTTCAAAAGATCTAAAACTTCCTGTTTCTCGACAGCTTGATTTTCGTCTTTTTTAATTAGGTTAATCTTATATATCTTCTTGAATTTTGCTTCATCGCCTTGCTTATCATCACGCTCAACTACTAAATATTCATTTTCATTAATTACACTCATGTCACCTGCAAGATGATTTGGATTTTCTAATTTGTAATATCCAACAATGCCTTGAAATTCTCCAGTAGTTGCATTCGCTTTGTAGATTCTGAGAAATCCATTTGGATCACCTTGGACTGTGCCTTCGAGCATTGAATATAAGATTGTACGATCGGGATTAATCGCCATTGATTCAAAGCCTCGTGAAGCCGATAGATTTGACTGATTATTGGGATTTTGAGGCGATCGTACAAATCCACCGTTAGGATTGGGAATCTCGATCGGGGCTTCTAATAATTTGCCGTCGCGATCGAAATGCAGCAAATAGGGTCCAAATTCATCCCCAATCCAAAGCGATCGATCTTTGGCAATCACAAACGATTCGGGATCAAAATCTGCGCCTGTTAAAGTGCGATCTGTCCTCGTTAATCGGAATGGAACTTTACGATCGGGATCGGCAAGCTGAATCAGGCTGATTAGTTTTATCGTTCCATTGCCGCCCTGACCGCGAAAGCTTGGTTCAACGCGATAGAGTCTGAGTAAAAAATCTGCGCTGTTGTCTTTGGCTCCAAAACCGTTATCGACAAGAAACCAGAACGAAGAACGATCGGCAAATTGAACTGCGCTAAATCCTTGAAGCGGTTGCCCTTTGAATGGGCCCGATCGACCATTCGCAGAAATTCCTGCACCTGCATGACTGCCGATCGCAAAACTATCCGCAGGGAGTGACGCAAATCCGATTAGGGTTGCTTGACTCGGTTCAGCAGACAGTTTGAGCGCACAAAAGAAAGTCAAGAGTGCGATCGCGATCCCCCCAATCCAGTTTTGATAAAACGGTTTCTTCATGTCGGTAGCATTTCATAACAACGTTAA
>JADEXW010000384.1 GCA_015206935.1 Pseudanabaenaceae cyanobacterium LEGE 13415
AGCAGAATGAATCACCGATACGCGAGCGAACGTGAAGCGACTGCTGCTGCAAAACGTCTGCGACCTGAGCAACAACATGAATGGTCTTCGGTTTCCGTGTTTCGTAAAGTCTGGAAACGCGGAAGTCAGCGCCCTGCACCATTATGTTCCGGATCTGCATCGCAGGATGCTGCTGGCTACCCTGTGGAACACCTACATCTGTATTAACGAAGCGCTGGCATTGACCCTGAGTGATTTTTCTCTGGTCCCGCCGCATCCATACCGCCAGTTGTTTACCCTCACAACGTTCCAGTAACCGGGCATGTTCATCATCAGTAACCCGTATCGTGAGCATCCTCTCTCGTTTCATCGGTATCATTACCCCCATGAACAGAAATCCCCCTTACACGGAGGCATCAGTGACCAAACAGGAAAAAACCGCCCTTAACATGGCCCGCTTTATCAGAAGCCAGACATTAACGCTTCTGGAGAAACTCAACGAGCTGGACGCGGATGAACAGGCAGACATCTGTGAATCGCTTCACGACCACGCTGATGAGCTTTACCGCAGCTGCCTCGCGCGTTTCGGTGATGACGGTGAAAACCTCTGACACATGCAGCTCCCGGAGACGGTCACAGCTTGTCTGTAAGCGGATGCCGGGAGCAGACAAGCCCGTCAGGGCGCGTCAGCGGGTGTTGGCGGGTGTCGGGGCGCAGCCATGACCCAGTCACGTAGCGATAGCGGAGTGTATACTGGCTTAACTATGCGGCATCAGAGCAGATTGTACTGAGAGTGCACCATTGCGGTGTGAAATACCGCACAGATGCGTAAGGAGAAAATACCGCATCAGGCGCTCTTCCGCTTCCTCGCTCACTGACTCGCTGCGCTCGGTCGTTCGGCTGCGGCGAGCGGTATCAGCTCACTCAAAGGCGGTAATACGGTTATCCACAGAATCAGGGGATAACGCAGGAAAGAACATGTGAGCAAAAGGCCAGCAAAAGGCCAGGAACCGTAAAAAGGCCGCGTTGCTGGCGTTTTTCCATAGGCTCCGCCCCCCTGACGAGCATCACAAAAATCGACGCTCAAGTCAGAGGTGGCGAAACCCGACAGGACTATAAAGATACCAGGCGTTTCCCCCTGGAAGCTCCCTCGTGCGCTCTCCTGTTCCGACCCTGCCGCTTACCGGATACCTGTCCGCCTTTCTCCCTTCGGGAAGCGTGGCGCTTTCTCATAGCTCACGCTGTAGGTATCTCAGTTCGGTGTAGGTCGTTCGCTCCAAGCTGGGCTGTGTGCACGAACCCCCCGTTCAGCCCGACCGCTGCGCCTTATCCGGTAACTATCGTCTTGAGTCCAACCCGGTAAGACACGACTTATCGCCACTGGCAGCAGCCACTGGTAACAGGATTAGCAGAGCGAGGTATGTAGGCGGTGCTACAGAGTTCTTGAAGTGGTGGCCTAACTACGGCTACACTAGAAGGACAGTATTTGGTATCTGCGCTCTGCTGAAGCCAGTTACCTTCGGAAAAAGAGTTGGTAGCTCTTGATCCGGCAAACAAACCACCGCTGGTAGCGGTGGTTTTTTTGTTTGCAAGCAGCAGATTACGCGCAGAAAAAAAGGATCTCAAGAAGATCCTTTGATCTTTTCTACGGGGTCTGACGCTCAGTGGAACGAAAACTCACGTTAAGGGATTTTGGTCATGAACAATAAAACTGTCTGCTTACATAAACAGTAATACAAGGGGTGTTATGAGCCATATTCAACGGGAAACGTCTTGCTCTAGGCCGCGATTAAATTCCAACATGGATGCTGATTTATATGGGTATAAATGGGCTCGCGATAATGTCGGGCAATCAGGTGCGACAATCTATCGATTGTATGGGAAGCCCGATGCGCCAGAGTTGTTTCTGAAACATGGCAAAGGTAGCGTTGCCAATGATGTTACAGATGAGATGGTCAGACTAAACTGGCTGACGGAATTTATGCCTCTTCCGACCATCAAGCATTTTATCCGTACTCCTGATGATGCATGGTTACTCACCACTGCGATCCCCGGGAAAACAGCATTCCAGGTATTAGAAGAATATCCTGATTCAGGTGAAAATATTGTTGATGCGCTGGCAGTGTTCCTGCGCCGGTTGCATTCGATTCCTGTTTGTAATTGTCCTTTTAACAGCGATCGCGTATTTCGTCTCGCTCAGGCGCAATCACGAATGAATAACGGTTTGGTTGATGCGAGTGATTTTGATGACGAGCGTAATGGCTGGCCTGTTGAACAAGTCTGGAAAGAAATGCATAAACTTTTGCCATTCTCACCGGATTCAGTCGTCACTCATGGTGATTTCTCACTTGATAACCTTATTTTTGACGAGGGGAAATTAATAGGTTGTATTGATGTTGGACGAGTCGGAATCGCAGACCGATACCAGGATCTTGCCATCCTATGGAACTGCCTCGGTGAGTTTTCTCCTTCATTACAGAAACGGCTTTTTCAAAAATATGGTATTGATAATCCTGATATGAATAAATTGCAGTTTCATTTGATGCTCGATGAGTTTTTCTAAGAATTAATTCATGAGCGGATACATATTTGAATGTATTTAGAAAAATAAACAAATAGGGGTTCCGCGCACATTTCCCCGAAAAGTGCCACCTAAATTGTAAGCGTTAATATTTTGTTAAAATTCGCGTTAAATTTTTGTTAAATCAGCTCATTTTTTAACCAATAGGCCGAAATCGGCAAAATCCCTTATAAATCAAAAGAATAGACCGAGATAGGGTTGAGTGTTGTTCCAGTTTGGAACAAGAGTCCACTATTAAAGAACGTGGACTCCAACGTCAAAGGGCGAAAAACCGTCTATCAGGGCGATGGCCCACTACGTGAACCATCACCCTAATCAAGTTTTTTGGGGTCGAGGTGCCGTAAAGCACTAAATCGGAACCCTAAAGGGAGCCCCCGATTTAGAGCTTGACGGGGAAAGCCGGCGAACGTGGCGAGAAAGGAAGGGAAGAAAGCGAAAGGAGCGGGCGCTAGGGCGCTGGCAAGTGTAGCGGTCACGCTGCGCGTAACCACCACACCCGCCGCGCTTAATGCGCCGCTACAGGGCGCGTCCCATTCGCCAATCCGGATATAGTTCCTCCTTTCAGCAAAAAACCCCTCAAGACCCGTTTAGAGGCCCCAAGGGGTTATGCTAGTTATTGCTCAGCGGTGGCAGCAGCCAACTCAGCTTCCTTTCGGGCTTTGTTAGCAGCCGGATCTCAGTGGTGGTGGTGGTGGTGCTCGAGCTATTGCAGTGCATTAGCTTTTACACTCTCATTGATTTTTTCTCTTTTCACATCAGGATTAACTTCTTGCACTTTTATTAACAGGGAGTTAACATCAGTTACCAATTTTTGTAGTTTCACTTGATGCTCAAGGCTTCTGTCACAGTCTTCTACTACACTCAAAGTTCCTTCTAGAAACCCACGGTGACAAGCATGGCGCTGAATCTTACCACTGGATGTCTTGGGAATACTTCCGGGTTTGATCAAAACTGTGGCATATAGTTGTATGCCGTGGTTATCTATGACTGCTTCGGTGATATTTCCCACGACTTCTTTAATATCCAACTTTCTCAAATAGGTTCGTTCAACCTCTTGCACAACAACTAACCGCTGTTGCCCTTTTTGCTCTATTGTAAAGGCTGCTCCACTATTTAATCGTAGTGCTGGATGACTATTTTGAACTGTTAGTTCAATATCTTGGGGGTAATGATTTTGTCCTCGAATGATAATAACATCCTTGAGTCTTCCTGTGACAAATAATTCACCATTTTGTAAGAATCCTAAGTCTCCTGTGCGAAGAAATGGACCTTCTCCTGTGTCTGACAGGTAAGCTTGAAAGGTTTCTGCGGTTTGCTCTGGTTTTCTCCAATAGCCAGCAGCTACAGAAGGACCGGATACCCAAATTTCTCCTATTCGATCATCTGGACACAAGGTTAAGGAGTCGGGATCGACAATGGCGATTTTCTCTTCTAACCAAGTGCGACCACAGCCAACTATTGTTTTTGTTGTCTGATCAGATTTGGCTGCTATCACCCGATTTTCTTCTAAGGCGGTTGCTTCGACTGGGTACAGAACAGGATCAGATGTTTTCAAACCTCCAG
Source organism: Pseudanabaenaceae cyanobacterium LEGE 13415 (assembly GCA_015206935.1). Lineage (GTDB taxonomy): Bacteria > Cyanobacteriota > Cyanobacteriia > Leptolyngbyales > Leptolyngbyaceae > Leptolyngbya. Next base: position 4,124 of record JADEXW010000384.1, read on the forward strand.
AAACGAATAAGGTTGTTTCTGCCATGCCGTAACAAGGATAAAATGCTTCTTTACGGAAACCACAGGGAGCGAAATGGTTGGTAAATTTTTCTATGGTATCTGCTCTTACTGGTTCGGCTCCGTTGAAAGCTATTTCCCAACTGCTCAAGTCAAGATGAGCAAGTTCTTCGGGGGTGATTTTGCGAGCGCAAAGGTCATAGGCAAAATTTGGACCGCCACTAGTAGTTGCTTTGTAACGAGAAATTGCTTGTAACCAACGCAAAGGCTTTTGTAGAAAAGCCACTGGTGACATGAGAATAGAAGGTATCCCTAAATACAAGGGCTGCAAGACGTTGCCAATTAGTCCCATGTCGTGAAATAAGGGCAACCAACCGACGAAGATGGTTTTTTCTGTATGTCCAAAGCCGATCTGGATGGATCTTTGGTTGGATAGCAAATTCCCATGTGTTACCATCACTCCCTTGGGTGTGCCGGTAGAACCGGAAGTGTATTGGAGAAATGCCAGACTATTCTCATCTAGTTTTGGTTGTTGCCAATGGGAACTGAGATGGTTGTCGATGTCATCAGTGCTTAACCAACGCATATTTGGCAATTCTGGATTTTCTGCCCATTGGCTGACCAAGTCTGTTAAAAGGGATGAAGTAGTCAAGATTAAGGTTGCTTGGGCATCTTTGATGATCGATTGCAACCTTAAGAAGTTCATGTTCTTTCGGGGTGGATATGCTGGAACTGCAATTACACCTGCATATAAACATCCTAGAAAAGCTGTAATGAACTCTAGACCTGGTGGATATAGCAGCAGCGCACGTTCGCCAGTTCCTCCTAAAGATTGAAGACGAGATGCGATCGCTTTTGCTTTTTCCTCTAATTCTTGATACGTCAAGCTAAACTCATCAGTTTCTCCATCTCGCAAAAAAGTATAAGCCTTTTGCTGCGGCTGATTTTGCCCTCGATAGCTTAACAAATCTGTTATTGCCGAAAATCCCAAACAGTTTTGTAAATCCTTGACGCAAATATTCATATGGCTGCCGCGCGGCACCAGGCCGCTGCTGTGATGATGATGATGATGGCTGCTGCCCATGGTATATCTCCTTCTTAAAGTTAAACAAAATTATTTCTAGAGGGGAATTGTTATCCGCTCACAATTCCCCTATAGTGAGTCGTATTAATTTCGCGGGATCGAGATCTCGATCCTCTACGCCGGACGCATCGTGGCCGGCATCACCGGCGCCACAGGTGCGGTTGCTGGCGCCTATATCGCCGACATCACCGATGGGGAAGATCGGGCTCGCCACTTCGGGCTCATGAGCGCTTGT
>JADEXW010000385.1 GCA_015206935.1 Pseudanabaenaceae cyanobacterium LEGE 13415
CTGCACATGTTTACAGATCTGTATCGATTTTTTGTAGTTTTAAGCACGAAAATGTGTTATCTCAGACTATGAGAAGTTCTGTAAAAAATTGCGCGATCGCGCATCGTCTGGTAGTTACACTACAAAGCTGGGTTACGAATCTGATAAGTTAACTTGTGACTTTAATTCAGCCAATGGTGAACTAATGACGGTCGAATATCGGGCAGGTCTAGAAGGGATTCCTGCAACGCAATCTAGCATCAGTTTTGTAGATGGACAGAAGGGAATTCTGGAATATCGAGGCATTCCGATTCAGGAATTGGCGATGCAGCCGGGAAATACCTTTCTCGAAACCGCATACCTTCTGATTTGGAACGAACTGCCGAATCGGGAAACCTTGGCAGAATTTGAGCATGAGATTCAGTTTCATCGTCGTCTGAAATACCGGATTCGCGACATGATGAAGTGTTTTCCCGAAAGTGGTCATCCAATGGATGCGCTGCAAGCGTGCGCGGCGGCGTTGGGCTTGTTCTACTCGAAACGGGCATTGGACGATCCGAGCTACATTCGTGCAGCAGTCGTTCGGATTCTGGCGAAGATTCCGACAATGGTAGCAGCGTTTCAACTCATGCGGAAGGGGAATGATCCAGTGCAGCCGCGCGATGATTTGAGCTATGCGGCGAATTTTCTGTATATGTTGAGCGAGGAAGAGCCTGATCCAGTTGCAGCTCGGATTTTTGATATTAGTCTGACACTTCATGCCGAGCATACGATTAATGCCTCTACTTTTTCGGCAATGGTAACGGCTTCGACGTTGACTGATCCGTATGCGGTGATTGCCTCAGCGGTGGGAACGTTGGCGGGCCCACTTCACGGGGGCGCAAGTGAAGAAGTGATTAACATGCTCGAAGAGATTGGGTCAGTGGAGAATGTCCGACCATTCTTAGACGATCGACTAGCTCGAAAAGATAAGATCATGGGCTTTGGGCATCGGGTTTACAAAGTCAAAGACCCAAGAGCAATCATTCTGCAACAACTCGCCGAACAACTGTTTGAGAAGTTTGGTCAAGATAAGTATTACGATATCGCGGTTGAACTGGAAAAGGCAGTTGAAGAAAAGTTGGGACATAAGGGAATTTATCCGAATGTCGATTTTTATTCTGGTTTGGTGTATAGAAAGTTAGGAATTCCGACGGATTTGTTTACGCCTGTGTTTGCAATTTCTCGTGCTGCGGGATGGTTGGCGCACTGGAAAGAACAACTAGGAGAAAACCGAATTTTCCGTCCAACTCAGATTTATACGGGACTGCACAATTCGCCTTACATTCCCATTGAGAAACGAGAATAAAGATTTCATAAGCGGGAATGATGGGTTAGACCCCTCTTGTGATTTCCTCAATCCCTTGCAAGTATATTCACGTGACGATTTTCAGGAACTCCAGCCCTCAGAAATCTTGCTTCTGAGGGTTTCTTTATTGGAGCGAAAATCGATGAGGATTAGGAATTGAATGGTGTGGTCGGAGTTCTGATTTGAAATTGAATCCTCTAGCTCTGATGACACAGGGGATTTTCGCCTCGGTTGAATCGGCTAATGCCCCCTAAATCCCCTAATTCTGAGGAACTTTGATTCTTGTTCCCCCAGAATTGGGGGCTAGGGGGCAACGCGAATCCATAGCACTCAAGAATCAATTTGGTATCACACTTCAAACGATCACACCTGCCCACATTAAACATAGAAAAATCGGCATCCTATCCAATTCAAACATTCAGCATAGTCAATCCGTCTCATTGGATACTTTGATGACTCAGATCGGCAGAAAATCAAGAAACAGATACGTTTCGGCTCCATCGAGACCGCTATACTGAAAGACGTTGGAAGCATTGATAAATCTTCATGTACGGAGAACGAATTGCTTCCACTGCCTTCCTACGAGTCGGGAACCATGAATCCAGGAATTGACCTTCAAGGAACCTTTATTGAAACTGTGCAGAGCCTTGGCATTCCTGCCGGGGCAGCCAAAGCCCTCTGGATGCCATTGCCAATGCTGATCATGCTGGTTGCAGCAACGGTCAGTGTCTTGGTCGCGGTCTGGCTAGAGCGCAAAATTTCCGCCGCCGCACAACAGCGGATTGGTCCCGAATTTATCGGACCCCTCGGTGTCCTTGCACCCCTGGCGGACGGATTGAAATTAGTATTCAAAGAAGATGTGGTTCCTGCCCAATCAGACAAACTACTGTTTACGCTGGGACCCGCGATCGTGGTGATTCCCGTCTTCTTGTCCTACCTGATTCTGCCGTTCGGACAAAATCTGCAAATCACCGATGTCGGTTTAGGCATCTTCCTCTGGATTGCGCTCTCTAGCGTGGTTCCGATCGGGCTTTTGATGTCGGGCTATGCCTCGAATAATAAATATGCGCTGTTGGGTGGACTCAGAGCCGCTGCACAGTCGATTAGTTATGAACTGCCGCTGGCATTGTCGGTTTTAGCGATCGTCATGATGTCGAACTCGCTCAGTACTGTAGACATCGTGAATCAGCAAGCGGGATATGGCATCCTCGGCTGGAATATTTGGCGGCAACCCGTCGGATTTATCATCTTCTGGATCTCAGCCCTGGCAGAATGTGAGCGGATTCCCTTCGACTTACCTGAAGCAGAAGAAGAACTGGTTGCAGGCTATCAGACCGAATATTCCGGGATGAAGTTTGCGCTCTTTTACTTAGGGTCTTACGTGAACCTCACTCTATCAGCCCTCCTGTTTGCGGTGCTATACCTGGGAGGATGGGAATTTCCGGTGTCGTTGAGCGTGATTTCGGGACTGATTGGTGTGCCTGAAAGTACACCTTGGTTGCAGTTGATTTTTGCATCCGTTGGGATCGCAACCACGATTCTCAAAGCTTACTTCCTCGTCTTCTTGGCGATTTTGATGCGTTGGACTGTACCCCGTGTGCGGATTGACCAACTTCTCGACCTCGGTTGGAAATTCTTATTGCCTGTCTCACTTGTGAACTTGCTCATTACAGCAGGTTTGAAGCTTGCCTTCCCAGTCGCATTTGGCGGCTAACCTCTGAACCCGTGGAGAACACCCCATGCTGAAATTTCTCAAACAAGTCGGTGACTATACCAAAGAGGCGATTCAAGCGGGCAAATACATCGGTCAAGGCTTGTCTGTGACCTTTGATCATATGCGCCGCCGCCCAATCACGGTTCAATATCCTTATGAAAAGCTGATTCTTTCAGAGCGCTTCCGGGGACGGATTCACTTTGAATTCGACAAGTGTATCGCTTGCGAAGTCTGCGTTCGAGTTTGCCCGATCAACCTACCTGTAGTCGATTGGGAATTCAACAAAGAAACGAAGAAGAAAAAGCTGAACCATTACAGTATCGATTTCGGCGTTTGTATCTTCTGCGGCAACTGTGTGGAATTCTGCCCCACAAACTGTTTGTCGATGACCGAAGAGTATGAAATGTCTACTTACGATCGACATGAACTGAACTACGATAGCGTTGCACTCGGTCGTCTGCCATATAAGGTCACAAACGATCCGATGGTGACTCCACTACGCGAGTTTGCGTACTTGCCGAAGGGTGTGACCGAACCCCACGATCTTCCAGCAGGTTCGCGTCGGGCTGGGTTGCGTCCCGAAGAAATCGTTGAGAAAGGATCGTAGTTATTTTCTGTAGAGACGCAATTAATCGCGTCTCTGGATATTTAGGAGAGAGAACCGTGAATCTAGCGGAAGGTGTTCAAATTGTATCGTTTGCGATCCTGGCATTCATGATGCTTGGATCTGCTCTCGGTGTTGTATTGCTCGAAAATGTAGTTTACTCCGCCTTCTTACTTGGTGGAGTATTTATCAGCATTGCTGGACTGTATTTGCTCTTGAATGCAGACTTCGTTGCAGCGGCTCAAGTGCTGATTTACGTCGGAGCGGTTAACGTCTTGATTCTGTTTGCGATCATGCTCGTGAACAAGCGTGAAGCGTTCAAACCAATGGCGAAATCTTGGATTCGTCGGGCGGCGACTGCGCTCGTGTGTGCGGGAATTTTCGCGCTTCTGAGTGCAATGGTTGTGACGACTCCTTGGGCAATCTCGACGGCTGTTCCTGTAGAAAGTTCGATTATTACGATCGGGCTTCACTTCTTCAGCGATTTCCTCTTGCCGTTTGAGTTGGCATCGGTATTGCTGTTAATGGCGTTAGTGGGTGCGATCGTGTTGGCTCGTCGCGAATTTATTCCCGAAGCTGACGAACTGGAAGGAACCACTGCGCTCACTTTGCCGGAGCGTCCGCGTGAACTGACCCCCGCAGGTCAAAGCAATCTTGAATCTTAAGGACACATCCCGATGCAACTTCAATATTTCTTACTGATTGCGGCGGCGTTATTCTGCATTGGCATTTATGGCTTGGTGACCAGTCGAAATGCAGTGCGGGTCTTGATGTCGATCGAGTTAATGCTAAATGCTGTCAATCTCAATTTGATGGCGTTTTCCAACTATCTCGATCCGCAAGAGATTAAAGGGCAAATTTTTACTGTCTTCGTGATTACGATCGCGGCTGCGGAAGCGGCAGTTGGTTTGGCGATCGTGCTTGCAATCTACCGGAACCGCGACACTGTGGATATGGAGCAATTCAATCTGCTCAAGTGGTAAATTGCGAGTTTAGGTTAGATTTCTTGGGGTGCAATTTAGATTGTGCCCCTCATTTTTTTGGATATGAATCTGAGTTGAATTACTGCTCTTGTTGTTGGGATTGAAGGGCTTGAATTCCTGCGATCGATATAGCCGTACCCACTTTAGTTAGGACACTTCGAGAAAGCCCCCCAGCCCCCAAGTTTGGGGGAGCAAGAGTCTTAGCCCCCAGAATTGGGGGTTTGGGGGCAACTCCGAGGATGTCCTAATCTAAACTTCTACTGCTATAGTCTAGTCAATTCAGCGATCACCTCTAAATCAAGGCGTTAATCCAGACTCAGGTTATCTAGAAAGGGAATTTCGCTGCAAACAACGACCTAATGCTGTGATGTATAAAACTGCTTCATCTTGCGGAATCCCTAAGACTTCGTTGACTTGATCATCGAAGAAGCCACCAATGCCACTCGCACCTAGTCCTAGATGACTTGCAGCTAAGTTCATTCGCTGTCCTAAGTGTCCAGCATCCATGTGTAGATAGCGGTAAACTCGATCGCCATATTGCTCGATCGCGGTTCTCAAATTTGCGGTGTGGAACACGATCGCACCCGCATCACGCCCTAGATCTTGCCCTAAACACAGAAAATGTAGTTCGCGGCGGAAGTTCTTAAATCGGATCTGGCGCAGTTCTTTAGCTTTAGGCGCATAGTAGTAACAACCATCTTCGAGATCAGCCACACCCGAAACAGCAATAAAGGTTTCAACTAAGTTCAAGTCGAAATAGTCGGGAGAACGATCGAGATTTTGATCAATGTAATGTTGCGG
>JADEXW010000056.1 GCA_015206935.1 Pseudanabaenaceae cyanobacterium LEGE 13415
ATGACCAGATTCCCCGACTGCTTGCTTATTTTGAGGAAAAGGGGCAGTTCTTTTTAGTTCAGGAATTCATCGATGGTCATGACCTCAGTGTAGAACTCACCCCTGGACGAAAATTAGAAGAAAGTAACGTCGTTCAGCTATTGCAGGAACTTCTGTCGGTTCTAGCATTTGTGCATCAGCAGAACGTAATTCACAGAGATATTAAGCCGTCGAACATTATGCGATGTCGTCGCGATCGCAAGCTATTTCTGATCGATTTTGGAGCAGTCAAGGAGCGAGTTAACACCGCGACCACAAATGGTCAAAAATCGACGATCGCGATCGGGACACCCGCCTATATGCCCGATGAGCAAAAATTGGGTAGACCTCAGTTGAGCAGCGATGTTTACGCAGTTGGCATGATCGCGATCGAAGCGCTCACTGGAGAATCGACTTTGGATTTGCCAAGGGATAACCAGACGGGTGAATTGGTTTGGCGTAACCAAGCTTGCGTGAGTGACTGGTTTGCGAGAATCTTGACCAAGATGGTGCGATTAGATTATCGCAATCGGTATACAAATGCGATCGGGGCACTTGGAGCGCTTGAGTCAGCAATTAAGGCGCAAACGGTTCGCGCTTCAAAACCCTTGGTTCCGTCTAACACGCCGATGCCGATTATTCAGCGTCCTACCCCAGCAGTTCACTATCGCCCCTACGCTCCAGACCTAGAATCGTTCCCATCTTTATCGCTGCCTGCTTGGATTGCAATAATTGGAATGGCATCGATTTGTGCTTTTGGTGCAGTACAACTCCAGATATTGAATCACGAAGCTTCACTACCGACCATTGAAAGCTTAATCACAATCCAGCCAAAATTTGACGATGCTAAGGAATTCGTTGATGGGCTTGCACCCGTTAAAATTGGCGATCGCTATGGCTATATTGACAGGACTGGAAAGGTCGTGATTGAGCCAAAATTTGACAATGCTGGAGAATTTGCTGCTGGACTTGCTCTCGTTAAGCTTGGTGACAATTATGGTTACATTGATAAAACAGGCTCAATTACTATCGAGCCAAAACTTAGTAGTGCTTATGGCTTTGCTGAGGGGCTTGCGCTAGTTTCTGAGAAAGGTGGCAACGGAGATGTATTCATTGATAAGACGGGGAAGGTTGTAATATCTCCATCCTCTAATATGAGCTTCTCTGTTGGTCCTGACGCTGCTCCAGGCGGATTTTCTAATGGACTTACAAGCGGATTTTCTGATGGACTTACAAGAGTTCGACTGTTCGAGAATCAAGCTGGTCTAATTGGGCTGGGTAAGTTGGGTTATCTTAATAAGGCTGGAGTTATGGTTATTGAACCAAAGTTTGACAAGGCTGATCTCTTTTCTGAAGGGCTTGCGGTAGTTTGTGAGTTGAATTGTGGCTATATCGATAAAACAGGAAATGTTGTCATTGAGGCAAAGTTCGACCAAGCTGGCAAATTCACCTATGGGCTTGCACCCGTTCAAGATAAATTCGGTGATAAATGGCGTTATATCAATAAGTCTGGAAACAGCGCTATTGGGGCAAAGTTTGATGTGGCTGATAACTTTTCTGAGGAACTTGCAGCAGTCAGGATTGGCGATAATTGCCGCTACATTGATCGAAATGGAAATTTTATAACGGGTTCATTACCTGCCGTGAAAAACCTTGATAGTCCTAGCATTTGCTACCATAAAGCCTTTTCTGATGGATTAGCAGCAGTGAGAATTAACGGTAAGTGGGGATATATTCGTAATCCACTGAATAAGTGAAGACTGAAGAGACCAAAAGACGATCGCACTTTGCTTAACTCGGTCGGTGGCGTTAGAACAAATGACCGAAAGCGCGATCGTCAAAAATGTTTTTCTGATCAATCCAATCTTAGTCGCGTTGTCCTTGCGACTCGTAGCTTTGCATTAAACAGCGCTCAAGCAGTTCGACGCGGTAATGATACCAATAACGGCGCGGATTCAGAATCAGCGGGTAGGCAAGATGGAATAGTGGCTGATTCAGATATTGCCAGACGGGAAAATGGGGTTTTGCTGTAAACATGAGGAGCCATCATTTGAAGTATCAGGTGAGGGCAACACTGAGAAAATCTTTAGAAGTGAAAATCTCTAGAAGTTTGCCGACTCCAAGATGGCAAATTTGATCGCGTATCTTCCTGGTAAGGATTGCGGAAACTGAAAGAGCGATCGCACGATCAATTTCGGTGATCCTATTGAGAATTTTTCGACTGCAATAGGGTCTGTAACGATTTTCCTAAATATTCATACTGTTGAATTGTGTTGTAAATCTGAGCAGAGATGCGAATCAGTCGCTTTGGCGCTTGGGGAACCGGCACGATCGGGACTTCGATATTGAATTTTTCGTATAACGCATCTTGTAGCTCGATGTAAGAGCCGTCAGGGAGCGGAATCGTGGCAAGTGAGCCGATCATTTCTTCGGGACAAGGGGGCGCAACATTGAGCAGATTACAGAGAAGATTTCGAGCGGATAGGGCTTTCGATCGATTACTCGCTCTCAGTTCTGCCCAACCGCCGGGAAGGAGAGAATTCATGAACTCGATCGCACTTGGGACGGTTAGATAAGCGGTCGGGTCATCGGTTCCCATCCAATCGAATTCAAGCTGAAATCTGGAGCGATCGCGTCTCGGAGAATTCGCACCGTGGCTGATCGTAAGCGGTCGAATTTCAGATTGCTTATCTTTTTTGACATACAGAAAAGCGGCTCCTTTCGGCGCACACATCCATTTATGACAAGTTGAAGCGTAATACGTAGCTCCGAGTTGGGAGAGGTTCACATCGACCATTCCAGGGGCATGAGCGCCATCGATTAGGGTGTCGATTCCGCGATCGGATAAAGCTTGGACGATTTGAGCGATCGGAAAAACCAGTCCAGTTTGACTGATCACATGATCGATTAAAGCGAGTTTTGTGCGATCGCTGACTTTTGCCAAAATTGATTCGATCACTTGATTCGGAGAGTCGATCGGAAAGGGCACCTCTGCGACGACTACTTTTGCTCCGGATCGTTCTGCAACAAAATCGAGTGCATTTCGACAGGCGTTGTATTCCTGGCTCGTGGTGAGGAGTTCATCGGACGGGGAAAAGATTAGCGATCGTAAAACTGCATTTACGCCCGTTGTTGCATTCGGCACAAAAACTAATTCTTCAACGCTTGCACCTAAAAATGCCGCTAGTGCTTCTCGTGCTTGGTCTAGGAGCGGCTCAAATTCTCGCCCTAAAAATCGGAGCGGTTGCCGTTCGAGTCTCGATCGAAATGCTTGTTGAACTTCTAAAACAGGAATTGGACAGGCTCCAAAAGAACCGTGATTCAAAAAAGTACAATTCGGATCGAGCGACCAGAACTCTTTCATTTTGATTAAACTCCCCAGACAGGATTCGAACCTGTGACCAATCGATTAACAGTCGATCGCTCTACCGCTGAGCTACTGAGGATTGCGCTCGTTTGCGAATTCGATAATAACAACAAAGCAGCAAACATTGCAAGTTATTTCTCAAAATTCCTCAAATTGCGAATCGGATAGCTGAATGTGGTCAAATAAAAAAACCGCGATCGAGGCAGATCCAATGGTATCAGAACCCCCAATCATTCACCGTTTGCTGAAAGTTTCTCGTGCGATCGACCGCTTCAACGAAATTATCGGACGCTTGACGCTCTGGCTTGTGTTGCTGATGGTGGCACTCGGCGTTTGGAACGTGATCGGACGGTATGTCGGAAAAGCGATCGGGCAAAATCTCACCTCGAATTCTTTGATCGAAGGTCAGTGGTATATTTTCGATTTGGTGTTTTTGCTCGGAGCCGCTTACACGCTAAAACATGATGAGCATGTGCGGGTGGATGTGTTCTATAGTCGGTGGAATCGGAAAACGAAAGCTCTGGCGGATTTTTTGGGGACGATCTTTTTTCTGATTCCGTTTTGTGTTTTGGTGATTTATTTTTCGTGGGGCACGATCGTTGAATCCTGGATTACGCGGGAAGTTTCACCTGATCCGGGTGGATTGGCTCGCTATCCGATTAAGACCATGATTATCGTCAGTTTTGCGCTGCTGATTGTCCAAGGCATTTCAGAACTGATTAAGAATTGGGCAATTTTTCGCGGACATCTACAGGAGCGCGAATAATGGATTTTTGGAATCAATATGAGATTGTTTTTGACTCGGAATGGCTTGGCCCGTTGATGTTTCTGGGGGCGCTTGTTCTGTTGTCGTTTGGGTATCCGGTCGCATTTGCACTTGGGGGAGTGTCGATCGTATTTGCAATCATTGGTATTGTCTTAGGCGTATTCGATCCAGTGTTCCTCACAGCGATGCCGCAACGAATTTTCGGAACGATGTCGAACTACACGCTGTTAGCGATTCCATATTTTATTTTTATGGGATCGATGTTAGAGCGATCGGGCATTGCAGAACGATTACTTGAAACCGTAGGAATCTTGCTCGGTAAGCTTCGGGGCGGTTTGGCGTTAGCAGTCGTATTAGTCGGGGCATTGTTAGCGGCAACAACGGGAGTCGTAGCGGCAACAGTCGTCGCAATGGGACTGATCTCACTTCCGATCATGCTGAGGTATGGATATAACAAAGAATTAGCAACAGGAGTGATCGCAGCATCGGGAACGCTAGGACAAATCATTCCGCCGAGTGTGGTACTGGTTGTATTGGGCGATCAGTTGGGCGTTTCGGTTGGGGATTTGTTTGTCGGATCAGTGATTCCCGGATTGATGATGGCGGGAGCGTTTGCGCTGCACGTTTTGATTACAGCTTGGATTCGTCCGGATGTGGCTCCGGCATTACCTGAAGAAGTGCGAAAAGCGTTTGGCGGTAAAGGATTTTTCGGGCGCGTATTTAATGCGATCGTGCCTCCTTTAGTTCTCATTCTGCTCGTTCTCGGTAGTATCTTTTTCGGATATGCAACTCCGACTGAAGCGGGTGCGGTAGGAAGTTTAGGCGCGATCGTACTAGCTGCATTGAATCGAAAACTAAGTTGGGAATCGATCAAAGGCGTGTGTGATGTGACACTCAGAAATACTGCAATGGTCGTGTTTATCTTGTTTGGCTCGACTGCGTTTAGTTTGGTCTTTCGGGGATTGGATGGTGATCGATTTGTATTCGATGCGTTGACAAACTTACCGGGTGAAGAAGTCGGATTTATGTTTGTCAGCATGTTCGTTGTATTTCTGCTCGGATTCTTTATCGATTTCTTTGAGATTTGCTTCATCGTTGTACCGCTGTTTGTTCCAGTGGCAAGAGAATTGAATCTCGATCTGGTTTGGTATGGTGTCGTTTTGGGTGCAAATTTGCAAACCTCATTTCTGACTCCGCCGTTTGGATTTGCGTTGTTTTATCTTCGGAGTGTTGCACCTGAAGGCGTTACCACTGCCAACATTTACAAAGGTGTGGTTCCGTTCATCTTGCTGCAATTGTTAGTGTTGGTTTTGATTATCGTATTTCCGGGAATTGTTAGTTTCTTGCCGTCGATCGCGAAAACATGAGATTGTGAAGTTATGTTTAGCGATCGACAAGCATGTATCTCACTTGGCTTGATAGCAATTCCTGGCTGATTGAATTGGCAGATAAGCGGATTCTGCTCGATCCGTGGCTCGTAGGTGAATTGACGTTTGGGAATATTGGCTGGTTGTTTAAAGGAAAACGATCGAGCGATCGCACAATTCCCGAAAATATTGATCTGATTCTGCTGTCTCAAGGCATTGAAGATCACGCCCATCCTGAGACATTGAAACGGTTGGATCATTCAATTCCGGTTGTTGCTTCTCCGAGTGCTGCCAAGGTTGCACAATCGATCGGGTTTTCATCTGTGACCGCCTTGAAGCCTGGAGAAAGTTTCTCGATCGACCAGTCAATTCAAATTCAAGCAACTCCAGGATCGCAACTCGGACCCGGTACACAAGAGAACGGCTATTTGCTCACGGAATTACCGACAGGCGTAACGCTTTACTATGAACCACACGGGAATCATCCTTCAGCATTGCCAAATCCGATCGATGTTGTAATCACGCCGCTAATCGATCTCGCATTGCCGTTAGTCGGTTCGATTATTAAAGGAACTGAAAGCGCATTAGATCTGGCGAAACAAGTTCAACCGCAAGTCATTCTCCCGACTGCGGCAGGGGGAGACATTCAATTTGAGGGGATTTTGATTTCATTGTTGAAAGCGATCGGGACAACGGATGACTTTCGATCGAAGCTTGCTCAAGCAAATCTTAGTACGCAAGTAATTGAACCGAAACCGGGAGAGCGATTTGAAATCTCGGTACAAGGGGGCGCGATCGCTAACTCACTGTAGTTGTTCATATTGCTTTCTATTGCTTAAAGTTACGAATTACGATCATCAAATTACAAATTCCTGAATCCGTTTAGCCCTCCGATTGTGTGTGTTATCGTTCGTGAAACTGTATCCATTCGGAGGGCAGTCATGAGCTATTTCCAAGAAGCAAAAGCTCACTTTATTGCATCCCATCAACATCCCATTAATCAAGCACTGCATCATTTAACCAATGCACTCGCGATCGCTGCTGTCATTCTTCTCTTTATTGACTGGCGATTCACACTGGTATGTTTAGTCCTGACCCAAGTATTTGCCTTAGGAGGTCATGCAGTGTTTGAAAAAAATGAACCTGCATTTGTTAAATATCCGGGTATTACGATTCTTGCTTCTCTATCCTGGTCATTCGATCATTGGTTCGGTTTCCGCCGATTCTTCCGACGTTCCAATCCTCAAACATAACGTTCACCTTGGAGATAACAAAAATGTATAACGGCATATTCGTGATCGATGCGGATGCTCATAAACTAGAGAATCCCTTGGTCATTCGCGATTATATTGAACCGGAATATCGCGATCGCGTTGCACTCATCGTGGATAGTCTCGGTGATCAACGAATGCGAGTTGTAGACTTCAATCCTGCAACTGGACAAAATGATCTGGTTCGCCTGTATCCGCAACCCCAAGGATTAGGCAAAGGTGGATTTCGGAGTTTGCACCCAGAAACCACTCTTGGAGCCGCATTCAACCGCATTCGACTCGAACATATGGATCAAGAAGGCGTTGATGTGCAGGTGATTTACGGAACTTGGAATCTGAGTTTTGGCAGCTATCTCGATCGAGATTTAGCCGTGGCGCTCTGCAAAGCCTACAACAATTACATCGCGGATGATTGTCGCGGTTATGATGGACGACTGAAAGCGATCGGAGTTTTGCCGATTCAAGATGTCGAAGAATCCGTCAAAGAAATGCGCCGTTGTGTCGAAGAACTTGGCTTGATCGGCGTTGCAGTTCCACCAAACATTGCGATTCCCCATCCGAAAGCGCCTGAAGCTTTCCCTGAAGTTCGCACTTGCAAAACAATTTCACATCCTGACTTTGAGCCGATTATCCGAACTGCGGTTGAACTAGATATTGCGCTTGGCATTCACGGTGGTCCGGGTTCGTATATGGTTGGTGGCTTGTCTGATCACATGGAGACATTTGTTTTAAGTCACATCTTTGTGCAGCGCAATCAGCAACAATTAGCGCTTGCTCGACTGGTTTTTGATGGAGTGTTCGAGCGATATCCAACTTTGCGCGTGGGATTTCTTGAAGGGGGCTGTGGATGGCTTCCTGATTTAGCTCATGCGTTTCATGAACATTGGGAAAAACGGATTCGGGACTTTGATCCAAAACATCCCTATCGTCCGTCAGCGATCGAGTTCACGAAACTGATGATTCAAGAACGCGGCGCACATCACAGCAGTAACATTGCATCTCAGGCGAAAAATCTCTTCGATTTACTTTGGACAAAACAACGCGATCCAAGCCAGATCAATGATTCGAGCTTGTATGAGCATTTCGAGCTGAAGCATCGTGACCCAATGGATTACTTCGATCGAGGTCAGATTTTCACCTCGTTTGAATCGGATGATCCGGCTCCCGCTTACTTACCAGTGGCAATGGGTGAGATGGGTAAACGGTTGGCTTGCTTCTCTGGCGATTATGGGCACTGGGATGGAGTTTTGCGCGATTGTGTACGATCGGCGGCGGAAGTTGCAGAGTACGATCGAGATCATTTAGAACTGCTCCTAAGCGGGAATGCTTTGGCGTTGTATGGCGATCGGTTGAGAAATTCATTACCTCAGCGATCGAAAGTTGCAGCTACCGTTTAAATAGCAAAATGCCGTAGAGAATCTAACCCCTCTACGGCAATCAAACAATTGATATAGATTAATGCCCGTTCAGCGACACAGATTCAAACTCTTTCTCATGATGTTGCACTGAAAACCGTTTTTCCGGGTCAATTCCCTTGAAGGTCGGCGGCAACCAGACTCGTACAATCAGCAGAAATGCTAACGCCATCAAAAACGAACAAGTTGCGAGAACTTGAGTCCAATGTACTTCCAGAATTCCTCGCACCAATACTTCTCGTAAAACCGAAACGATCGCAACCTCAACCGCAACCCCGATCGAGATTCGCTGCTCTTGCAAATAGATAATCAACAACCGAAACAATTCAACCAGAATCAGCAAAAACAAAATATCTGCCGTGACCTCATGGAAATGCAGCGGGGGAAACAGAGAAATGAACATCGCACGTAACTGGATCACCATTACGCAGAACAATCCAATACACAAGGATACGACGATCAGATCTTGAACCGTTTCCAATGCCTTAACGACATGATTTCGGCTAAAATTTGCAGACCATCGATCGGAGTCATTTAACGGAGTAAACGTTGGCTTCATCGAATCCTGCATTTCTTGCTCCTAGATTTGAGACTGATCCTTATTTAAGTTGAGTGAAGATTATATTTCAAGTGACTTTACATTAGAGTGCTTTATCAATTCCATCAAGGATTGATGTTCCATCCCAAAGAAAACTGCTACAGTAAATCTGCATTTAGAAACGGCGATCGATATGACTAGAGCAGGCGTTGGTATCCGCACCGCCCAAGCGCGATCAGAACGCATGACCGGACAGATTCATGTGTACGACGGTGCAGGCAAAGGAAAGTCTCAGGCGGCTTTGGGCGTGGTGCTGCGCTCGATCGGGCTAGGGATTCAAACCTTTTCTCAAACTCGTGTGTTACTTCTGAGATTTCTGAAAGGTCCTGGACGGACGTATGATGAGGATGCGTCGATTCAAGCGCTGCAACGAGCCTTTCCGCATCTAATTGATCAGGTGCGAACTGGGCGCGGAGAATTCTTTGGAGCAGATGAGATTACGAAGTTCGATCGACAAGAAGCGCAGCGCGGATGGGATGTCGCAAAAGGTGCGATCGCGTCGGGTCTCTATTCCGTGGTTGTAATGGATGAACTGAATCCGGTGTTGGATCTCGGATTGCTACCTGTGGATGAAGTAGTGCGAACTCTGAAGCATAAACCGGATCACATGGAAGTGATTGTGACGGGTCGGGCTGCACCGCAAGCTCTAGTGGACATTGCTGATCTGCATTCTGAGATGAAACCGCATTACCATGTGGCGAAAGAGGAAGGCATTGCAGGGATTGAGATTTACACTGGTGCGGGGAAAGGAAAATCGACCAGCGCATTAGGAAAGGCACTACAAGCGATCGGGAAAGGGATCAGTCAAGATAAATCACATCGAGTCTTGATCATGCAATGGCTCAAAGGTGGAAGTGGTTACACCGAAGATGCCGCGATTAATGCGTTGCGACAGAGCTATCCGAACTTAGTGGATCATCAGCGATGCGGACGAGATGCGATCGTGTGGCGCGGTCAACAGCAAGAATTGGACTATGTTGAGGCGGAACGCGGTTGGGAAATTGCACGAGCTGCGATCGCGTCTGGATTGTATAAAACAATTATTTTGGATGAATTGAATCCGACGGTTGATTTGGAACTATTGCCCGAAGAGCCGATCGTACAAGCCTTGTTACGAAAGCCACGCGATACAGAGATTGTGATTACTGGACGCTGTAAGAATCCGCCTGCGTACTTCGATTTAGCGACTGTTCACTCTGAAATGGTGTGTCATAAACATTATGCAGAGAAAGGAATTGATCTGAAGCGTGGGGTTGATTTTTAGGTGATGCGATCGCGATCGTGCTGATAGGATGGAAAAGCTGAAAATTTAAGGGAGCGCCGATATGACTCGCGCAATCATGGAAACGGACAAAGGCACTATCCATTTAGAACTATTCGATAAGGATGCGCCGAATACGGTTAAGAACTTTGTGGATTTAGCAAATAAAGGTTTTTACGATGGGTTAGCCTTCCATCGCGTGATCCCGAATTTTATGATTCAGGGCGGCTGTCCGAATACTCGTGAAGGTGCATCTGGAATGCCTGGAACGGGTGGGCCGGGTTACAAAATTAACTGTGAGATCAATCCGAATAAGCATCAAGCGGGTTCGCTCTCAATGGCTCATGCGGGACGCAATACGGGCGGAAGTCAGTTCTTTATTTGCCATGCGCCGCAGCCTCATTTGGATGGAGTGCATACAGTGTTTGGTAAGACCGAAGATATGGATGTCGTGAATGCGATTCGGGGCAACGATCGTATTTTGTCGGTGAAGATTGAGGCTTAAGAAGTCGTCAAAACTGATTTCCTGAATTTGATTTTGCTGGAGGGTGTGCAATGAACCTTCCAGCAAAATTTCGTTACCGTCAGAATTCCGCTACTGACTGCATAGCTGCCAATTTTGCCAGGGGATTTACATCATGACTCTAACGATTCCGATTAATGCGATCGAACTTGCTCCCGGCAGCATGATGAGCATTCATAACCTATCGTGGCAGGACTTTGAAACCCTTCTCACAGACTTGGGAGAAAGCCGAAACACCCGCATCGCATACTATCAAGGCACATTAGAAATTATGTCTCCGCTCGCGATTCACGAACGTCCACATCGCATTATCGCCTACATTCTGACAACCTTACTGGAACTACAAGGACGCGACTGGGAAGACTTCGGCTCTACAACGCTAAAACGTCCTCAAGTTGCTGGGATTGAACCTGATACCTGCTTCTACATTCAGAATGCTGCACTCGTTCAAGGCTGCACTGATCTAAATCTAGACAACTACCCACCACCTGATTTAGCCATTGAAGCTGATGTTACCTCAATCACCGTAGTTAGTGCTTACGAAGCGATGCGTGTTCCTGAGATTTGGATTTATTGCAATCACACGCTCAAAATTAATTTGTTGCAGGGCGATCGTTACATCGAATCATCTATCAGTCCCACTTTTCCAGATTTACCCATTATCACCCTCATTCCTCAATTGGTACAAACTGCGATCGCTCAAGGAACAAGCCGAATGTTGCGAGAAGTGAGACAACGATTTCGCCCTGTAACCGAGTAGCAGTTTCAAACTCTGCCATATTTCGCGATCGCATTGGCTCCGGATTCATCTTGATTCGTCAGCCATGCCCAAATCTGATCTCCGTGGGAAAAGTGCCACCATTCATTCCAGTGACGCTTGAATCCTGCGGAGATCATGCTTTTCGCTAAGATTTCTCGATGTCGATGATAGGGTAAATCGGAATTTTCAAAATGATTTGGAAACGATCGCTCTGAGATTTCATCAATTTCTGAACCCATGTCGATCGTATTTCCAGTTTCATCGAGCAATGTAATGTCGATCGCGGCTCCGGTACTATGCGGCGGTGGAGTCGCTGGATCTAGATTTGGCATTGCCCAGAATTGATAAACCTGTTGCTGAAATTCTTCTCTCTGCATTTCGGATAGTGTTTCTAAATCGAGTCCGTTCGCATTGACTAATTCTTTCAGCGTGTAATCCACCATGAATTGCTGAACTGCAACCGGACGATACGCATCAAAGATTTGAATCTTCCAACCGGGTTGAAGGGTTTGGAGATGAGCATCTGCGATCAGTAATCGATCGAGAATTTCCTGTCTGACAAAAAAGGGCGATCGATCTCCATACGGTGCGCCCAGTTTTGCATAAGGATGCGGTGTCACTCGTGCGAACTGTTCAGAGATTTCAACTAACGGATCATTGCATTCCGCGATCGCAATTCTTTGATAGGGCTTCATGATTTTTTCTCTGGAACAGGATCGTAACCACCGGGATTGAAAGGATGACAGCGGCAGATTCGACGAGCAGTTAGCCAGCTTCCTTTGAGTGCGCCGTGAGTTTCGAGCGCTTCGATCGCATAGCGGGAACAAGTGGGATGGAACCGACAACTCGGCATCAAGAGCGGCGAAATTGCAATTCGATAGGCTTTAACGAGTCCAATCAGTAGAACTTTCATACAGAGAACAATCAGCGATAGTTCGATCGTAAACGAAAAACTCCCCAGATGGGTACTGCCTTTGCCCGATCGCGCCTTCCACTATGGAAACAGAGCCACGCATCAAGGAGTGCTTTGTGTTTACTAACATTAGCGATCGTAGACTTCTTCAACTCTCGCAAGCCATCTCAGCCACAGACATCGCCACAACTGGAGTTCCACTGGATCAAGTTAAATGGGTCAATCCTGATTTAGCATCTCAGATTGCACTGATTCGTGAGCCAATGAATGGTGTTCCACGCAATCAAATTACAGTTCCAATTAGCTTAGATGGAACCGTTAGCGATGAAGTTCTGTTTGAAGCTCCAACAGATAGCACAAAGTATTATTTGCCGCGATATCGAGTGTCTGAGCGCAATCAACAAATTCAGATGCTCATGGCAGAAAGTCCCCAAGGTTGGAGCTTAACGATTCATCTTGAGAAATTTCCAGCTCCAAGTATTGAAGCAAGATCGGCTCAAGAACTAAATCATTCAGTGAGTGTAATTTTGCAGCATCGCCTTGATCCGAATGATGCAAACGCTGGACAAAAAGAGCTAATTTTTCAGGAAGTTACACCCGAACCAGAAGGCATCAAAGCCGTTTTACAACTCTCTTCACTAGCAGAAAGAGGCTTAGTCTATCAAGCTTTGACGAACACCGCTTATGCTTCAGTGTTGATTGTTCGTCGATCGACAAAAATTGGACTTCCCCTTTCTCAAACTGCAACCTCGATTGTTTCTTCTGGAACGGGAACCATTCGTGGAACTTGGATCTTCAACTGTGATACAGGTGTAGAAACTCCGAAAGGTGACATTTGGTGGGAACAAGAAACTGATGTGTTACGCAGGATGACTCCGCAGAACAGTGCCCAAATTGTGAGCTTGGGAATGCGCGATTTTGATGCGATTACGGTCGATGAACTACGATCGCTGTCTTATAGTTCGGCTCCGATTGATGGCTCGATCGTGATGTGGCGCAAACGACTTCCGATTGATGTTGTAGACCGGATTGATCGAGTTACAAAACCTGATGTTCTACGAGGGATTGATCCTGATCGATTTAGAAGAGTAAGTCCGCAAGCGGTTGAAGCGATTCCAATGCGTCCGATCGATGGGGTGGGTCGGATTCCAATCGAGCGGCTTCCTAGCGATCGTATTCCGGTAAAACGTCCTCCGATTGTTATCTCTGATGATCCTGCGCCCAACCGCACGAACAATCTAACAAACGGAAGTGTTTTTGCAGTTAGAACAAACAGTGGTAACTTTGCGAAAGTGCAAGTCATTGAATATGGCTATGATCTCAAGATTCAGTGGATTACCTATCGTCCACCTGTTGAACCTCAGTTTCGAGAAGCAACACGGGTGCTAGATGTTCAGAGTGACTATCATCCCTTTGTATTTCCGCCTAGTCTGTATCCTTATATCTATCGCAATGTAACCGAGAACAATACCAGCTTTAAGCTTGATTTCCGCCAATCGAATGGTTATAGCTACTATCAAGATCCGGCAGAACGGCATGTGTTTTACTATCTACCGGATAGTTTCAAATTAGTCCGTCGTCCAGAAAGTCCACACTATCCAATGCTATCAATGGAGTTTCAGCCCGTTGAAGGTTCTGAAGAGATGCAAGTGTCGATCGAGTTCTGGGCTTATCCTTATGTGAATTCTGCTCGACTCGCAGCAGCAGCACAAGACTTAGTGCGATACATTCCTCAACCTGCTCCAGGTGTTGAATTCAAACCGTTGGTCACTGAGACTTCTCCTCAATTGTTCTTGGGACTGCCGAAAGAAGATGGTTCATTGGACTATCGAGAGCGATCGAATGTTTTAGTCGAGATGCGGAGCGGTTTTCGTGATTCTGCAACGCTCTCGATGAAAGCTTTTCAGAGGATTTACAATGCTCTGTTCACGTCAACGCAATTGTTTCAAGGACAAGTAAAAGTCAGCTTACCAAACAGCAAAATCGAGATAATTCCGTTCATTGCTCAAGTCGATGATATGGTCGGGGAAATCTTTGATGTTGCTCAATCGATCGACATTGCAACCGGAACGATTCAAGTCACTTTGAAAAATGCGATCGAGAGTCCAATCCGAATCAATTCCCTCTCTGCCAGGATCAACACAAATTTACAAGTTCAAGCCGCGATCACAGGTCTTGCATTTCCGATTGATCTTGCTCCCGGTGCTTTTATCAATCTCACGGTGAATAGTTCAATTCCGCTGAATAATAGCTCTCAAGCCGTTTTTGATTTGAGTGGTGTCGATGTTGTTGCCGATCGAGAAGCAATCTGGAATTCGATTGTTCGACTCGATTCAACTGCAACTTACAAACGCAAATTGGAAGTACGAACTGTGAATGCTATTTTTGGCGATCGTATTGCAGCGATCAGTATTGATGTCAAATCTGGTACGTCTATCACATTCTTACGCGATGCAACTCCCGATCGATTAGTGATTCAAACTGATCTGATTACACCTGTTCGAGATTGGATTCTGAATAAGGTTGACACGGGAAGTTATAACTATCGATCGCAAGTGATTCTGAGCAATGGAACGAGTGTTGAAGATACAGCGGGAC
>JADEXW010000386.1 GCA_015206935.1 Pseudanabaenaceae cyanobacterium LEGE 13415
CTCCCGATCGCATTAAATTCAAGGTTTCTTCTGCACCTTTTTGCCAATCGCCCGATCGATAACTCGGTTGGCGATGGTCTTGATCTGCCAAGATTTGTCGTCGATTTTCCGCGCTATCTTGTATCAGCTTTAACAAATAATCGTTGGGGGGATCTCTGTGTTGGTCATCCCCATATCGATCGAGAAAAGCGCGACGGTGGCAACGTTGATAGTTCAGCAGCAGATCAGCAGTAATTATCATGCCTACAACTTAACAAAAATTAGGCGGACTGCGACATCAAACAGAAGTATCGAATCTGTCTAATTCTAAATCGAAATTTAAGCTCTTTTAACAAGCTCAAATCAGATTTTTACCATCATAACAATCCGAAGTGTTTTGAAGCCTATGTGTAAATTAAGTAACAGTTAACAATTAAATGTGGGCAGCATGATTTTGTTGCGTTTTGTCCCAGCTACCTCACACGCTGTCCTCTTCGTCGGATGACCTGTAGAACAGGAGGCGCGATTATCGTCCCTTTTGTTATTTTGAGGAAGCACTCGATCGCGTTTCTCTATGATTGAACAGCACCGCAGCGAATTCCCGTTTCTTAGAGGCAAAATATATTTTAATTACGGTGGACAGGGATCGATGCCCCAATCGGCGATCGCAGTTCTCCACGAAGCCCACGATCGCTTTCAAGAGTTGGGCCCATTCTCTAGTGCGGCAAATGCTTGGATTGTGGAAGAAGGAAATTTAACGCGAAGTGCGATCGCGAAAGAACTCGGCGCAACTCCAGATACAATCACGCTCACTGAAGATGTTTCTGTCGGCTGTAATATTGCGCTCTGGGGAATGGATTGGAAAGATGGCGACCACATTTTAATGAGCGATTGTGAACATCAAGGAATTGTGGCAGCCGTTCGAGAACTTCAACGGCGATTTGATTTAGAAGTTTCAGTTTGCCCATTGTTAGATACTTTAAATTTGGGTGATCCGAGTGCGATCGTCAAACAATACTTAAAACCGAATACTCGTTTATTTGTCGTGAGCCACATTCTTTGGAATACTGGGCAAGTTTTACCACTCGAAGAAATGGTCGAGATTTGTCATGCTCAATCGGTTCAAGTCTTAGTCGATGCGGCTCAATCGGTGGGAGTTTTGCCACTGAATCTAACAGCATTACAAGCGGATTACTACGCCTTCACTGGGCATAAATGGTGGTGCGGAGCGGCGGGAGTGGGTGGATTGTATGTGCGCCCTGAAGCACGAGAAAGTTTACATCCGACTTTTATTGGTTGGCGGAGTGTGATTACGGATGCAACCGGAAACCCCGATCGCTTTCAGTCGGATGGGCGGAGATATGAGATTGCGACTTCTGCGATTCCGTTGTATTCCGCTTTGAGAAGTGCGATCGAGTTTCATGCGCCGTTTGCTCAAGATCGCTATCGAATGATCTGCGATCGAAGTGCTTATCTGTGGGAGCGATTGACTCAATTATCAAATGTGAAATGCTTGAAGCAGTCTGCTCCAGAGGCGGGATTAGTTTCATTTCAGTTGGAGAATGGCAAACATGCTCAATTAGTACAATTCTTGGAAGAACAAAATATCTTTTTGCGGGTGATTTTGAATCCGAATTGTGTTCGGGCGTGTGTTCACTATTTTACGAGTGAAAATGAGATTGATTTATTGGTGAATGCGATCGAGAAATTTAATCAATAAGTTGCGTCTGATGTAGCCTTACCTATTTCAGTTAGGACACTTATGGAAAGCCCCCCGACCCCCAAGTTTGGGGGAGCAAGAGTCTTGAGCAAGCAGAGTTGGGGGTTTGGGGGCAACTCCGAGAATTTTCTAATCTAAACTTCTACTGCTATAGTACGAACCTCTCTGACTTGTAGATTGCTCTAAAGCCCCCTAAATTCCACAACTAATTCAAGTTTACTAACTTGGGCGATAATCCCGCGCCGATGGATCAAATTCACGATTTGAAGAACGTCCCGGATCGTATCCTTCATTCCGCACACGACGACGCAGATCACCCATATCCGGAGAGGCTTTCACCGCATCTTCTGGTGTAATTCGACCCAGCAAGATCAATTCGCACAATGCTTGATTCATTACCTGCATTCCTTCATTCGTATCCGTTTCCATCAGTTGGAACGCATCGGTTTCGTTCCCTTTTAACAAGTAATCTTGCATTGCAGGCGTGTTGATCAAAATCTCATGCACTGCGGTTCTACGTCCGTCTGTGGTTGGTAATAACTGTTGAGAAACAACCGAAATCAGAGACTCCAAAATCTGAATTCTCATTGCAGGTTGTTCATCAGGACTGTAGATATTCAGCAAGCGGTTAACAGTTGAAATTGCGCCTTTTGTGTGCAGCGTTCCTAATACTAAATGTCCCGTTTGTGCAGCTTTCAAAGCCGTATCGATCGTTACTCGATCGCGCATTTCCCCGATCAAAATCACATCCGGGTCTTCCCGCAAAACTGCTCTCAATGCCTGGTTGAATTCATGCGTATGTAATCCCACTTCCCGCTGACTGATCAAACAATTTTGCGAAGTGTGAACATATTCGATCGGGTCTTCGATCGTGACAATATGCCGATGATCCGTTTCATTCAAATGACGAATCATTGCCGCGATCGAAGTCGATTTTCCTGATCCAGTTGGGCCCGTCACCAGAATCAATCCTTGCTGATGACTGACCAAATGTTTCAGCACCGAAGGCAATCCCAAGCGATCGATCGTTGGAACTTCGAGCGAAATCAGACGAAGCACGATCGCGCCTCCGGTCAAAGTCTCGAAGCAGTTCACCCGACAGCGCAGGAAACCCGGATAATAAATTGCGGTGTCTAGTTCTTTTTCAGTTTGAAAGCGATCGCGCTGTTCCAGAGTCAAGACTTCCGCCAAAAACTGCTCAAACATTTCTAGAGTAATCGCAGGCTGAGACTGGCGAATCATCTGTCCGCGCACTCGGTAACGGGCAGGCTCTCCCACTCGCAAGTGAATATCCGATGCTTGTTTCGCATACGCATCTTTCACCAACTGCCGAATCGTGATTGAAGAAGTCGATCGGGCTGGGGTTCGCTTAGACATCGGAGGAGGGGGAGGAGCCGCAGGCGGAGTCATCTTAACAGGGGACGGAACCGACTCAGAAAAATCTACTTGTGTCATAGCTCAGGCTTCCATTAGCGCCAGAATCGTGAAGAATAAGCAAATCGATCGAGGGGGCACTGAGAGAAATACTCTGATTTTTACGACTGTAGTGGAAAATCAGGATCGTATAAACCCTTACATTCAAGGTTTGCAAAAAGTTTGTGGATTGTTGATCTACGGAAATTGTGATCGTTCCTCCTAAAAATTACTGAAGTGCTTGATTTCAGTGGTTCTCTCTCGGTACGGTCTGGTGCATTCTGAAATTACTCGTCTTTGTAAAGCTTTTACAGATCATGCGTATCGTCACCCGGATTACTGATCGGCTCGAATCTCATTGGATTAATCCTGCTTATAGCGGTTGGTTGCTTGGCGCGATGGGAATTTTCTTCTTTCTCGCGGCTACAAATTCAATGGCAGGATGGCTGTATGTCATGAGCGGGGTCGTGTTTGCACTGATGGCGATCGCTGCTTTTCTATCCCGCCAATCTTTGAAAGGTCTCAGCGTAACTCGCCGCCCGATTCAACCCATTAGCGCGGGAGACCCGTTAACGATCGAGCTTTTAATCCAGAATTCAACTCGTCAACGCAAGAGCTTGATTCAATCTGAAGATCGAATTCCTTCAGTACTTGGATCGTCCGTTCAGCGCGTGATTGAGTTGATTAATCCGAATCAGTCTTATTACTGGGTGTATCAGCATTCAGACACTCGACGCGGGATTTATCGCTGGCATGAAGTTCAACTGCGATCGGCGGCTCCCTTGGGATTATTCTGGTGTCGCAAAACCGTTCAAGTCAATGCGATCGCGCTAATCTATCCGACTGTTTTCCCTTTGCAACGTTGTCCATTAATTGATCAACTCGGACAGCAAAATAGTATGCAGCTTCAATCTCAACGGGCGAAGGCGGCGACTGAGGGGATGACTCGATCGCTCAGACCGTATCGTTGGGGTGATCCGATGCGAATGATTCACTGGCGTAGTAGTGCCCGATACGGGGAATTACGGGTACGAGAATTGGAAACGTTCACGACTGGGCAAGAGATTGTGATTGCGATCGATAGTGCCGCGAATTGGGAACCGGAAGCGTTTGAAGAAGCCGTTTCCGCAGCAGCATCACTATATTTTTATGGCGATCGACAACGATTAACGATTCGACTTTGGACAGCAGGAACCGGATTGATTCAAGGACAGCAGCCCGTTTTGGAAAGGTTGGCGGAAATTCAAGCGAATGAAGAAACAAAAGTGCAGTCTTTACCGGAAACAACGATTGTTTGGTTGACTCAAAATCCAAATAGCTTGAATACTTTACCGAATGGCAGTCGATGGCTATTGTGGGGAGGTAAAACGACGGGTTCAACGAATGCGGGAATTGTGGTTGAAAAAGCTCGATCGTTGCAGGCTCAACTACAAGATACTCTCTAGCGTGCATTCGATGGGATAGCTTCTTGCGGTCGGCTAATGCCCCCTAAATCCCCCATTCTGGGCTAGGGCTAGTTTATTGGCAAAAGGCAAAGAGACGGTCGATATCATGGGCAATTGCTCGAATGCTTTTAGGAATCTCCCGATCGTGGTGTGCGATCGCTCAATCGATTTGCTAGTTCTTAAAGCATTGATTCGGATTGAACTATGATTTTTGTCACTGGAGCTTCTGGAAACATTGGAAGAGCAGTTGTTGAGTATTTACGCGATCGACAAGTTCCGTTTCGCATTGGTTCTCGATCCCCGAATGCTGCGCCTGAAGCTGTGACATTCAATTTTCTTGATCCCAATACGTTTGAGTCTGCGGTGCGAGGGTGTCGAGTTATGTTTCTGCTACGACCTCCAGCCGTTTCTGATACTAAAAGTACATTAAATCGATTGATTGATGTGGCTCGATCGCAAGGGGTTCAACACATTGTATTTATCTCGGTTGCAGGAGCAGGAGACAATCCAGCCGTACCCCATCATGCAACAGAGCAACATCTACAAAAAGGTGGGAATGATTGGACAATTCTTCGACCAGGTTTCTTTGCTCAGAATTTGGGTGATGCTTATCGGGAAGATATCTTGAACGACGATCGTATTTTTCTGCCTGCGGGTGCAGGTCGAGTGGCATTTATTGATACTCGTGATGTTGGGGAAGTTGCAGCAAGAATTTTGATTGATCCCGCAGAGCATCAAGGTAAAACCTATACACTGACTGGAGCCGAAGCAAATACATTTTACGAAGTTGCAGGAATGCTATCGGAAGAACTCGATCGTACAATTGCTTACCGTCCTGCTAGCATTCCAGG
>JADEXW010000387.1 GCA_015206935.1 Pseudanabaenaceae cyanobacterium LEGE 13415
GGGTTTGGGAGCAACTCCGAGCCTGTCCGAATCTAAACTTCTACTGCTATAGTTCTCGTGATTCAAAGTCCCCCAAACTTGGGGGATTTAGGGGGCTTTAGCCGACCCAAACGCAGCAACCGAATTCATCGAATCAATTTCAATAATTCCAAATGTTTTCCCACAGGCGCGATCGTATTTGCTGCGATCATGCCACTGGCTGCCACCGCAGGCAATCCAATTCCCGGAAACGTTGAATCTCCACAACACAACAGTCCTGAAATCGGAGTCATCGCACTCGGAAACAATCCATCCGTTGCGCGAATCGCTGCCCCATAAGTTCCCCGATGTCGTCTCAAATATCGTTCATGCGTGATCGGAGTTCCCACTAGCGATAATTCAGTTCTCGATCGAATATCCGGTATCACCCGCTCTAAGGCTTTCCACATTACCTGCGATCGCTGTTGCTTCAGTTCCTCATAGTTCTCGCATTGCTCCCAAATCTCATACGGTTCATTCCCTGGTGTATAGACATGAATGGCATGTTTTCCAGATGGTGCAAGCGATGGATCAAGAATCGATGGAATGGAAATCAGCACAACATTTTGCGGCGCAGTAATGCCTAAATTCCAATCATTCACCACAATATGATGACACGCGATCGAGTCTAATCCCTCTGCATCAATGCCTAAATGCAAGTGCATGAAACTCTCACAGGTCGGTGTCGCTTGGCGTTCTTGCTCAAATCGCTTCGGGAAATCAACGAACTTCAGCGTGTCCCAGATTGAAGCATTTGAAACGACGTAGCGCGATCGTAGTTCTTCA
The DNA here is from genome assembly GCA_015206935.1 of Pseudanabaenaceae cyanobacterium LEGE 13415. Classification (GTDB taxonomy): domain Bacteria; phylum Cyanobacteriota; class Cyanobacteriia; order Leptolyngbyales; family Leptolyngbyaceae; genus Leptolyngbya. The sequence continues at coordinate 805 of JADEXW010000387.1, forward strand.
CCGTTTTTCAATCGAACCCCGATTGCTTTTTGATTCTTCACTAATACTTTCTCGACGTGCGCTCTTAATCGAACTTTGCCGCCATGTTTTTCAATGCCCCGAACTAACGCATCGACGATCGCGCCACTTCCACCCTTCGGATAGTCCAATTTCACATTCGGGCGATACCAATCGGCAAACATAAACGCGACTTCAGCCGCATTTGTACTATCTGCTGGAAGTCCTGAGAGTAGGAAGCATAATAAATCGAGCCAATTGCGAATAAAAGGATCAGTGATCACCCGATTCATCACAGGCGCGAAAGCTCCGGTTAATTGAGAAAGACCGATCGCATTTTGCAACATCGACGGTAAAAACTGTCCAACACTTAGAACCGCTCCTAAGTCATATCGCACTGCTGCTGGAGGAAGCGCGATCGCAGCTTTCGCCAAAGGAGTCATAATTTCCTGCAATCGTCGCCATTCTGTAACCGCTGATTCGCCGCGTAACTGCTGTAAGACTTCACAAAATTGGGACGCTCCGACCTGTGTATCGAACGTGCCTTCGGGGAGACAACAGCCCCAAGTGTCGTAATTGAGCCATTCGATATTTTCGTCGATCGCATCGAACACTTGCCGTAATGGATTCGGAGACGGACTGTAGGACATTCCCGAATACAGCGAAGGACCTGAATCGAACGTATAGCCATTTCGTTCAAAACTTTGGGCACCCCCACCCGCGATCGAGTGACTTTCACACACTAAAACATTAAATCCGTACCGCGCCAAAATCGCCGCACAACTCAAGCCCCCGATCCCGCTTCCGATGACAATCACATCGATCATGTTTCAGAATTTCCATTTTTTGTCTAATGTACCGTGACGAATGCTTGCTCTGTCGTAACGAATGCTTGCTCTGTCGTAACGAACGCTTGTCCTGTCATAACGAATGCTTGCTCTGTCGTAACGAACGCTTGCTCTGTCATAACGAACGCTTGCTCTGTCGTAACGAACGCTTGCTCTGTCATAACGAACGCTTGCTCTGTCATAACGAATGCTTGTTCTGTCGTGACCAACGTTCTAATTTCAGTTTCGATCGTCAAAATTACTTTGATTCGCAATTTTTCACCCTCGTTCACACCCGCCGTAAAGCTTTGTAGCTCAGGACTTGCACGAATTGATGCTTGCGCTATGCTAGTGAGCGATCGACCCCAAATTTGAAGACAATTCTTTATCTAGTTCTAAAATCGTGCTAGATTCTGAGCGCTTCAAATTCCGAATTCTGATATCCTATAAAACCTGTAATTAGGATATTCCGTTCACTTCCAAGGCGGATTTTTATTAATGGCGCGTATCATCGTTATCACTTCGGGAAAAGGTGGAGTCGGCAAGACGACCACAACCGCGAATCTCGGTATGGCATTGGCGAAACGGCGACGTAAAGTTGCTGTGATTGATGCTGACTTTGGGTTGAGAAACTTAGACTTATTATTAGGACTCGAAAATCGCGTGGTTTATACAGCGGTGGAAGTTCTCGCTGGACAATGCCGATTAGAGCAAGCTTTAGTCAAAGATAAACGCTTCCAGAATTTGGTCTTACTGCCTGCTGCCCAAAATCGCACCAAAGAAGCCGTCACACCGGATCAGATGCGGCAATTGGTCAACGCTTTATCGAGAGTGTACGAATACATTTTGATCGACTGTCCCGCCGGGATCGAAATGGGATTCCAAAACGCAATCGCGGCTGCACGAGAAGCAATCATCGTCACCACTCCCGAAATTGCAGCGGTTCGAGATGGCGATCGTGTCATCGGATTGCTCGAAGCGAACAACATTAAACGGATCAATCTGATTGTGAATCGGATTCGACCGAATATGGTGCAGGCAAACGATATGATGTCGGTTGAAGATGTTCAGGAAATCTTGGCAGTTCAACTTCTCGGAGTCGTACCGGACGATGAAAAAGTGATTGTTTCGACGAATAAAGGCGAACCGCTGGTATTATCAGAAACACCATCACTGGCGGCAACTGCATTTGACAATATTGTGCGTCGTTTGGAAGGGGAGCGAGTACCCTTGATGAATTTAGAACCGCAAAAAGAAGGATTCTTCTCGCGCTTGTTTGGTCGCTTCTCTGGTAAGAATTAATTTTTCACGTTTGCATCTCTGCTCATGATCACCGAATTTCTTGACCGCTTGTTTTCTCGAAATGTAGACAATAGCCGCACAGATGTTAAACGTCGACTAAAGTTGGTCTTGGCGCATGATCGAGCAGATTTACCGCCGCACATGGTCGAGGAGTTGCGAAAGGAAATTCTCGATGTAGTATCGCGGTATGTGGAACTGGATGAAGGGCTGGAGTTTTCGTTGGAAAACCATCAGCGATCGACTTCTTTGATCGCAAATCTCCCCATAAAGCGGATTCGGACTGCCGCAGATTCCACGCCTGTAGATGATGCAGTTCAGCTTGATCTAACGCTGACTGAAGCCATTTTGACCGAAGATCCACCCAAAACTGAACCCGTTAAGCCGCCACCTCCGCCACCTCCTCCCAAGCTCAAAGAATGAATCGAATCACGGGTAAAACAAAGCTGCTTGGTGTGATTGGCGATCCGATCGAACATTCGCTCTCTCCGATCATGCACAATGCTGCGATCGAACACATGCAGATCGATTTCGCGTATGTTCCCTTTCACATTCGACCTGAAGATTTAAAGACTGCGATCGCTGGATTCGAGGCGATTGATCTAAAAGGCTTCAGCGTTACGATTCCTCATAAGCAATCGATTATGCCGCTCTTGTCAGAGATTACTGATGTCGCCAAAGCAATCGGGGCGGTGAATACCGTTTGGAAAAGCGATCGCGGCTGGTCTGGGACGAATACCGATATTGTGGGTTTCATTGCACCGATTAAAGCGCGAAATTGGAAATCGTCGATCGCGCTTGTTCTCGGAAATGGTGGAGCCGCGAGAGCCGTTGTAGCAGGATGTGAGCAACTTGGATTTTCAGAAATTCATGTGGTTGGACGTAGTGCTGAAAAGCTTCAGGAATTTGCACAATCTTGGGCAATCGATTCACTGTCAGTTCATACCTGGGATAAGCTTCCTGAACTTCTATCTCATGCGGATTTGATCGTGAACACAACCCCGATCGGGATGTCGCCACAGTCGGATCAATCACCTTTGAATGAAGCACAGGCGCAATTGATGAAAACGAATGCAATCGCGTATGACTTAATCTATCTCCCGAATCCGACGAAGTTTCTACAACAAGCACAACAGAAAGGAATCGAAGCGATCGACGGATTAGAAATGCTTGTTCAACAAGGTGCAGCCGCGTTAGAGATTTGGACGGGGCGGACTGTTCCGAATGATGTCATGCGCCGATCGCTGCGAGTTCATCTTGGTTTTGAGTAGAGCGATCGGATCAGGCAGCGAACAAATATCAGCATTCATGCAGGATGTCTATTTTGCTGACGTTAATTTCTGCATCAAAACCGTAGTTAAGGATACTGAATCTTGATAGGTTAACAATAACCTTTCCAGGAGGTCGCAATGTCTTCTTTATTAGCGGGTGCCTCACTACGATTGCAGCAAGCTTTGAAATATACAACGCTTTCTGAAGATGCGATCGAGTCTCTGAAATATGCAAAAGCGTCTTTATCAGTCGCAATTCCAGTCCGAATGGATGATGGGTCGCTGAAAGTGTTTCAAGGCTACCGAGTCCGATACGACGATTCACGCGGAGCAGGTAAAGGAGGTGTAAGATATCATCCCAATGTCACCTTAGATGAGGTGCAGTCATTAGCATTTTGGATGACATTTAAGTGTGCCGCATTGAACTTACCTTTCGGAGGTGCGAAGGGTGGGATTGCGGTCAATCCGAAAGCTTTATCACGATTGGAATTGGAACGATTAAGTCGGGGATACATAGATGCGATCGCAGATTTTATTGGACCCAATACAGACATTCTTGCTCCAGATGTTTACACCAATGCGATGGTGATGGGTTGGATGATGGATCAATACAGCATCATTCGACGACAGAACACACCGGGAGTGGTCACTGGAAAGCCGATCGCAATGGGGGGAAGCTTAGGACGAGATACCGCAACTGCGATGGGTGCATTGTTTGTGATTGAGGCAATGTTACCGAAGTTTGACCGGAAACCTCAGAATACAACGGTCGTAGTTCAAGGATTTGGAAATGCAGGAGCGACGATCGCAGAATTACTTCATCGAGCAGGTTACAAAATCGTAGCTGTGAGTGATTCTAAAGGAGCAATCTATTCTGAAGCAGGACTCGACATTCCCAGCATTCGACAGCATAAGAATTCGACTCGTGAGATCCAAGCCGTTTACCGTGAAGGTAGTGTTTGCAATCTTGCAGATCACGATCGCATTACCAATGAAGAACTCTTAGAACTGGATGTTGATGTATTGCTGCCTGCTGCATTAGAAAATCAGATTACAGAAGCAAATGCAAACAACATCAAAGCAAAACTAATTTTTGAACTAGCAAATGGCCCCATTACCTCAAGTGCAGATGCAATCTTAGAAAGCAAAGGTATCTATGTATTTCCAGATATCTTAGTGAATGCTGGCGGCGTGACGGTGAGCTACTT
>JADEXW010000388.1 GCA_015206935.1 Pseudanabaenaceae cyanobacterium LEGE 13415
ATCCAGCCTTCATCCCAGCCTTTATCTACGATCGAATATTCAATGTTCTTGATCGTCACAGGTGGATTATGAATGCCTAACACACAGGAACCTTCACAGGGTGCGGGACAAACTCGCCCCGTGAATTCAGGGAAATTGTTCGTTTTGTGTAATCGATCGAGGGCTTCTTTCCACATGCCGCGATAAATCAAATCGTTCCATTCAGGAATCAGATTGTTAATTGGGCAACCACTTGCCATGCCGCTGATCACGGTTCCCGTATGACAAAAAGGAACGCCACAATCCATACAGCGAGCGCCCTGAGTGCGAAGATTTTCTTCGGGCATGGGGAGATGAAATTCGTCCCAATTGCGAATGCGATCGAGCGGATCAAGTTCAGAGGGCAATTCGCGCAGAAATTCAATAAATCCAGTTGGTTTTCCCATAGTTCCAGAGTGATTTGTAATTTGGTAGAGACGCGATGAATCGCGTCTGCACGATCGAGCAATCCACCAGCCGCATTCAATGAGGATCAGCCCCCACCAACCCGCGCCACATCCCGCGCGTTTTCTTCAAAAGCAGCCGACAGTGCATCATCACCGCTCAAGCCCGATTCTTCCGCCCGTTTGAGCGCTTGTAGAACTCGCTTATAGTCCTTCGGCATGACTTTCACAAAGCGCGATCGAACTTCGTCCCATTGCTTCAATAGCTCTTTTGCTCTCTCGCTATGGGTTAAATTCGCGTGATTTTGGATCATCTGGCGCACGATCGCAATGTCTTCTGGATCTTCAAACGGCTCCAGTGCAACCATTTGAGTGTTACAACGAGTTGCGAAATCGCCCATCTCATCATAGATATAAGCCGCTCCTCCACTCATTCCCGCTGCAAAGTTGCGTCCAGTTCTACCCAGTACAACGACTGTGCCGCCCGTCATGTATTCACAGCCATGATCACCAACGCCTTCAACAACAGTATTCACTCCAGAGTTGCGAACACAGAAACGCTCACCTGCAATACCGCTAATGTAAGCTTCTCCTTTCGTTGCACCATAGAAAGCGACATTACCCACAATGATATTTTCTGAGGCTTTGAAGGTTGATTGTTTGTGGGGATAAACAATAATTTTTCCACCACTTAAACCTTTACCTAGATAGTCATTGGCATCGCCTTCTAGTTCAAGAGTGACTCCTTTCGGGACAAATGCTCCAAAGCTTTGTCCGGCGCTTCCTTGGAAATGGAGTTGCACAGTATCTTCAGGAAGACCATTCCAGTGGCGCTTAGTAATCTCGTTACCTAGAATGGTTCCAACTACGCGATTGATGTTCTGAATGGGTAGAGTTGCTTTCACAGGTTTGCCATGCTCGATCGCATCTTGACAAAGCTCTAGCAACACAGAGAGATCCAGCGATTTCTCTAATCCATGATTTTGTTGAATTTGACAATACAAGCCCACAGACGGATCAACATCAGGTTGATAGAGAATCTTAGAGAAGTCTAAGCCTTTTGCTTTCCAGTGATCGATCGCTTGTTTCGGCTCTAAGACATCAGTGCGCCCAACCATCTCATTCAAAGTGCGGAAACCAAGCTGCGCCATCAGTTCCCGAACTTCTTGAGCAATGAATTTCATGAAGTTTTCGGTGTACTGTGGATCGCCTGTAAAGCTTTCTCTTAGATGTGGATCTTGAGTCGCAATACCAACTGGACAAGTATTGAGATGGCAAACGCGCATCATAATACAGCCCAAGGTAACTAAAGGTGCAGTTGCAAACCCGAATTCTTCAGCACCGAGCAATGCAGCCATCACCACATCGCGCCCGGTTTTCATCTGACCGTCTGTTTCGACAACAATGCGCGATCGCAGATTGTTCAACACTAAGGTCTGATGCGTTTCAGCTAACCCCAATTCCCAAGGTAAACCCGCATGTTTGATCGAAGTCTGGGGTGAAGCTCCAGTGCCACCATCATAGCCAGAGATTAACACCACATCCGCGTGAGCTTTCGCCACACCCGCCGCGATCGTGCCAACTCCTACTTCTGATACAAGTTTGACGCTGATTCGAGCGGCTCGATTGGCATTCTTCAGATCATGGATCAGTTCAGCCAGATCTTCGATCGAATAAATGTCATGGTGCGGAGGGGGCGAAATCAAGCCGACTCCTGGTGTGGAATGTCGAACTTTTGCAATCCACGGATAGACTTTTCGACCGGGTAACTGTCCGCCTTCTCCCGGTTTTGCACCTTGAGCCATTTTGATTTGAAGTTCTTTCGCTTGTGAGAGATACAAGCTAGTCACACCAAATCGACCCGATGCAACTTGTTTGATTGCACTGTTTTTAGAATCGCCTCGATCGTTTGTCCAAGTGTAGCGCTCTGGGTCTTCGCCACCCTCGCCAGTATTGGATTTGCCGCCAATTCGATTCATTGCGATCGCTAAAGCTTCATGCGCTTCTTTTGAAATCGATCCATAGCTCATTGCACCTGTTTTGAATCGGCGCATGATTGCTTCAATCGGTTCTACTTCTTCGATCGAAATCGGTTGTCGAGCTTTGAACTGCAACAATCCGCGCAGAGTAAAGTGCTGTTGATTCTGCTCGTTTACTAATGCAGCATATTGCTTGAACAGATCATAGTTCCCTTCTCGAACCGCTCTTTGAAGTGTGTGAATCGTTTGAGGACTGAATAGATGTGCCTCACCTTCTTTGCGCCATTGATACTCGCCGCCCACGTCAAGCGTATAACCGTTTGTTGGTCGATCGGGAAACGCATGATGATGACGGAGCAATGCTTCTTTGGTGATGACTTCTAAATCGGCTCCTTCGACGCGAGAAGCAGTCCAAGTGAAATAGCGATCGACAACCGAGTGATTGAGTCCGATCGCTTCAAAGATTTGCGCCCCCCGATAGCTCTGAATCGTGGAAATTCCAATCTTAGAGGCAACTTTGATTACGCCTTTGGTTACGGATTTGATGTAGTTCTTACAAGCGGTTTTGTAATCTACACCGACAATTGAACCTTGAGCAATCATCGAGTCCATTGTTTCAAAGGCAAGATACGGATTGATTGCACCGCATCCATACCCGATTAACATTGCAAAGTGATGCACTTCACGCGGCTCACCAGATTCGAGAACTAAGCCAACTTTGGTTCTTGTGCCTGTTCGGATCAGATGATGATGTAAGCCTGATACAGCTAGCAGTGCAGGAATTGGAGCATTTTGAGCATTGACACTACGATCGCTCAAAATCAGAATGTTGATTCCTGACTCGATCGCTTGATCGGCTTGCTTGCAAAGATTGTCGATCGATTGTTCCAGTCCAGTAACACCAGACTTCGGATCAAACACAATCGATAATACGATCGACTTAAAGCCTTGTTCATTGATGTACTTCAGTTTTGCAAGTTCTTCATTGCTCAGAATCGGTGTTTTTAGCTCGATTAAATGACAGCTTTCCGGTTCTGGTTTCAGCAAGTTGCGCTCTGATCCGATCGTGGTTTCTGCTGAGGTAATGATCTCTTCGCGAATGGAATCGATCGGTGGATTTGTCACCTGAGCAAACAACTGTTTGAAATAGTCATAAAGCAACTTGGGTCGATCAGATAGCACAGCGAGCGGTGTATCGGCTCCCATTGCTCCCGTTGCTTCTACTCCATCTCGTGCCATTGGAGTGAGCAACAATCGCAACTCTTCAAAAGTATAGCCAAATGCAAGTTGTCGCTGCATCACTGTTTTAAGATCAGACTGTGGAAGTTCTGGAGCATCTTTGAGATCTGTCAGTCCAACCATGTTTTGATCGATCCATTCTTGATATGGTTGAGCCGTGGTAATGTCTTGTTTGATCTCTTCATCCGAGACAATTCGACCTTGCTCCATATCAACCAAGAACATTCGCCCTGGCTCTAAACGTCCTTTCAGAGCAACATTCTCAGGCGCAACAGGTAACACCCCTGCTTCAGATGCCATGATCACAAAATCATCTTTCGTCACATAGTACCGCGACGGACGCAGACCGTTACGATCGAGAACTGCGCCCATCATTCGACCATCGGTAAATGCGATCGATGCCGGACCATCCCAAGGCTCCATCAAACAAGAATGATACTTGTAAAATGCTTTACGCTCTGGGGTCATCGATTCATGCGCTGTCCAAGGCTCCGGAATCATCATCATCACTGCATGAGGCAGCGATCGACCGGATAAAGTCAACAGTTCTAAAGCATTATCAAAAATCGTCGAATCACTACCATCAATGTTAATGACAGGTTGCGCTTTTCTTAAATCGTCACCAAATAAATCAGATTCAAACAAAGATTGGCGAGCATTCATCCAGTTGATGTTGCCGCGCAAAGTGTTGATTTCGCCATTGTGAGCAATGTAACGATACGGGTGCGATCGCTCCCAGCTTGGAAAAGTGTTGGTACTAAAACGAGAGTGGACTAAACCTAAAGCACTTTCTAAATCAGGATCGCTCAAGTCAGGATAATATTCTCCGACTTGCAGCGGCATTAACATTCCTTTGTAAACGATCGTGCGACAGGAAATGCTGGCAGGATACCAATACGGATCAATGTCAGTTGTGCGAATGGCAGAATGCGATCGCTTACGAATAATGTATAGCTTCCGCTCAAATGCCAAATCATCTTTTAGCTCCGCAGAACGACTAATAATCGCTTGCTGCATAAACGGCTCACTCGATTTAGCCGTTTCCCCCAAAGTCGAATTATTAGTTGGAACATCGCGCCAACCAAGAACCGTTTGCCCCTCTTCTGCCACGATCGTCTCAAATTCCCGTCTTCCCGCCTCACGAGCAGCCCGATTGGGAGACGAATAAATCATTGCCACGCCGTACTGTCCAGCATCTGGTAACGCAATGTTTAGTTCTGTTGCGACTTTTTGAAAAAAGCGATGCGGAACCTGCATCAAAATGCCCGCTCCATCTCCTGTATTGGTCTCTGCACCACAAGCGCCTCTGTGTTCCAAATTCGCCAAAATCGTTAGCGCTTGTTGCACGATCGCGTGAGACGTTTTTCCTTTCATCTGCACAATAAACCCGACTCCACAGGCATCATGCTCGAACTGCGGATCATACAAACCTTGCTTGGGAGGCAGTCCGTATCTAGTCATTATCATTACCCTATTCAGTGGCAGAGAGAGTGTCAGCTAGAGTTTCGGTGAAGATATCTCTAGTTCTCTTGAAATTCTCATACACACTTCCGAAATACCTCAAAGGTCTTAAGGAAATCGTCAGATCTGCCGAAGAGAATTTTCAAGTCTCCTACTTAATCCTGATTTAGATTTGATCTTCTGTGTCTACTGTTAATTAAATTCAATATTTGATTCACGAATCTTGTGATTTTTTAGTAGGTAGAAACATCATGAAACGCGGACAACTTTACGCTTTTGTTACAGGTATTTTCTTTTTATCG
>JADEXW010000389.1 GCA_015206935.1 Pseudanabaenaceae cyanobacterium LEGE 13415
GTTTAAACGTTGATTGATGCACGATCGAGCGATTCAACCAGCGATCGAACTGCGGCGATCATGGCGATTTCGCTGTCGAGTTTGTGAATTGCACTACCGACACCGACACCGGATGCACCAGCGGCGATCGCTAACGGAGCGGTGGCGCTGGACAAGCCCGATGCACAGAGAACCGGAATGTCGATCGCACGAGAGATTTCGTAAGCGGCTGCCAAGGTCGGAGCCGCTTTCTCGATTAAGCCCAACGTGCCGGAGTGGGCAGGAGCCGAAGAAGTTCCGCCTTCGGTTTGGATTAGGTCAGCGCCCGCTTTCACGAGATCTTCTGCTAGTTGAACTTGTTGGTCTAAGGGCAAAATGTGGGGCACAGTCACGGAGAGAGTAACGTGAGGAAGAAGGGCGCGGGTCGCCTGTGTCAGTGCCAATACTTCTTCTGCTTCAAAGCGAAGACCTTGAGCGTAGAAACTGTCGAAGTTTCCGATTTCGATCAAGTCTGCGCCTGCTTCCATTGCCATCACAAATTGTTTGGGATCAACGGCGGAAACGCAGATGGGTAAGTGAGTAAGTTGTTTTGCCATGCGGATCAAGTCGGCATCTGCGGCGATATCGATGAAGGTAGCACCTCCGCGATCGGCAGCTTTGATCACGGCAGCGACATTATTGGCATCAAAATTGTTCAAGCCGCTGATGACTTTGAGGGCGCGACGTTGAACGAGAGCAGTTTGTAGCGTAGAAATCATGATGCTTCATCTAGATTGAAATGAGTACTGATCATTGTGCCAGGATTGGGAAATCCGAGCTAGAGGAAATCGTAAACAAATGCAGGAATTAGAGACAAAACGCCTTTGGTTGCGTCCTTTCAAGTACGAAGATTTGGATCGATTGGCAGAGATTTTTGGAGATGCAGAGACGATGCAATTCATTTCTTCAGGAACGAGGACGCGATCGCAATTAGAGGCAGGATTTCCAGCAAAGCTCGATCGATTCGAGCGTTGGGGCTTTGGAATGTGGGCGGTGATTGAAAAAGCATCTCAAACCATGTTGGGTCGCTGTGGACTCATTTATCTCGATGGAACGCCAGAAGTTGAGCTGGGATACACGCTGCACAAGGATTACTGGAATCGGGGATTTGCAACAGAAGCTTCGATCGCTTGTTTGCGATTTGGATTTGAGCAGGTGGGACTCGATCGAATTGTTGCCATTGCTCAACCTGCGAATCTTGCTTCTCAGCGAGTAATGCAAAAAGTCGGAATGAAGTTCGAGAAGAACGCGCACTATTACAAAACCGACGTTGTGTATTACGCTATCTCAAAGAATGAGTTTCACGCTTTACATGGATAAATTAATTCTCCTGAGTTTTGATGTTGAAGAGTTTGATGTGCCTGAAGAATATGGTCAAACTCTATCAGACAGTGTGAAATTCAAAGTCTCTTCGGAAGGGTTGGAAAACGTTTTAGAATTGCTCGATCGATTAAAGATTAAAGCTACGTTTTTTGTCACTGCGAATTTTGCGATTCATCATCCTTCAACGATGCTCGAAATTGCAAGAAACCACGAAATTGCCTCACATGGATTTTATCATTCTTCGTTTTGTGTGGAAGATCTAGCGCGATCGAAGCAAGCACTAGAAGAAATTACGCATCAAGAAGTCGTTGGATTCAGAATGGCACGATTGCAACCTGTCAGCGATCGAGAAATTCAACAAGCAGGATATCAATACAATTCTTCGATGAATCCCACCTATTTACCCGGTCGATATAACAATCTTTCTAAACCTCGAATTCCGTATCATTCCGATCGATTACTCAACATTCCAGTTTCGGTTACACCGTTGATTCGATTCCCATTGTTTTGGTTGAGCTTTAAGAATCTCCCTTTACCGCTGTATAAGTTAGCTTCGAGAATCACATTATATTGGGATGCTTATATCAATCTGTACTTTCATCCCTGGGAATTTACCAATATCCGGGGATATCAACTGCCAGGATATATTAAAAAGCGATCGGGAAAAGAAATGCTCGATCGATTAGAGAACTATTTAATTTGGATTCGATCATTCGGCACATTCGTAACCTTCTCTGAATTCCACAGCAGTCTAGATCCAAGCAACTTGTTTAAAATGCTTTGATGAGCTTTCGATCTCAGGAGTTCGGGGTTCGACAGAGGTTGCAATGCTTGAGCCGCGAACTCGATGAATGTAGAGAATTGGAATAATCGCGTAGAGTAACAAACCAATTCTAGTGTTTAACAATGAAATGACAAAATTTAATAGATAAAGTCATACACAAATAGCGTACAGCTTTATCTATTAATGTATAGCTTTCGCAAAGTGTACAACTTTATGCTTGATTCACAACAGCAGATCCATGAGATTTGCTATTCCACAGTCACACTCTTCGCCAAATTCCGAGGCTGATCCACGTCCAAGCCGCGTCGCGCTGCAATGTGATACGCCAACAATTGCAGCGGAATTACGGTCAGAATTGGCGACAGCATTTCATCGACATGGGGCACAGGAATTAGAGTATCAAAAGTGTCCGCTGCTTCTTGTTCGTCCATTGGAGTCACGCCGATCAGTCGGGCATCTCGCGCTCTTGCTTCTTGAGCATTTGAGAGGACTTTCTCAAACACCAATCCTGGCATCGCGATCGTAACGACTGGAACTTTGGCATCGAGAAGCGCGATCGGTCCATGTTTCATTTCGCCTGCGGGATAGCCTTCTGCGTGAATATAGCTGATTTCCTTGAGTTTCAGCGCTCCTTCAAGCGCGATCGGGAAATTAATTCCACGTCCTAAGAAGATGAAATCCTGTGTTTCTGCAAAGTCATGGGCGAGTTCTTCAATGTAGCGCTCTTGGCTCTCTAGAATTAGTTCAATCTGGGCAGGAAGTTGGCGCAATCCGTCGAGCAATTGTTCGATCGCAGTTCCATCTTTGGCTTGGCGGCGATAGGTGAGATCGATCGCTAACGCATAAAACGCCATCACTTGAGCGACAAAAGTTTTCGTCGCAGCAACCCCAATTTCAATCCCAGCATGGGTTTCGATCAGGCTGGGAACGAGATGACCGAGTGAACTTTCGGGACGGTTGGTAATACCGAGCAATCGAGCTTCTAAACCATTACTCAATGTCGATCGACGATCTTGTTCCATTGCTAAAGCTGCCAGAGTATCGGCTGTTTCACCGGATTGAGTCACTCCGATCGTTAACGTATTTGGTGTTAAGGGCGATGCAGAATAGCGATACTCAGACGCATAGTGAACCGAGGTTGGAACACCCGCTAATTGTTCCAGCAAGTACTTGCCCACTAATCCTGCGTGCCAACTGGTTCCACAAGCAATGATTTGAATCTGTTGAAGATTGTCCAAAATACTGTCGGATAGTCCCAGCTTCACTGGAGATTTGCCTTTTGCCGCGTCCCATTCGGTATCGAAATAAGCTTCTAAACACGCTCGAACGACTCCAGGCTGTTCGTAAATCTCTTTCAGCATGTAGTGTTTGAAGCCTTGCTTCTCAACCATCACCGGATTGACATCCAACGTACGAGGCTTCTTCTTTAAGCGCTGACCCTCAAAGCTATAGATTTCAACGCCGATCGGAGTCATTCGGGCTAGTTCGCCATTTTCTAGATTCAACACAGCACGAGTGTAAGGAATCAAAGCAGGCGTGTCAGACGCACAGTAAAATTCACCTTGTCCGAAACCGAGAACCACGGGAGCCTGTTGACGAGCCACGATCAGTTCGTCTGGATAGTCCGCACAGATAACTGCGATCGCAAATGCGCCTTGTAATTGTTTGACGACCAGACGCACCGCTTCGAGCAACGGGAATTCAGCCGAAAGCTCCGTCTTGCTCAATTCTTCTGCAATCAAATGGGGAATCACTTCGGTATCCGTCTCCGATCGAAACTCACAGCCGCGACTTTTCAATTCCTCGCGAAGTTCACGATAGTTCTCAATGATACCGTTTTGAATTACTGCAACCCGCATTTTCATATCCATATGCGGATGAGCATTGTATTCTTCCGGTTTCCCGTGAGTTGCCCAGCGAGTGTGCGCGATTCCAGTGCGAGCGGGATTCGATTCACCCGCAAGTTTTTCTTCTAGATTATGGAGTTTGCCTTTCGCTCGGACACAGTGAATTTCACCATCGAGAATCGTCGCAATTCCAGCAGAATCGTAGCCCCGATATTCCAACTTCCGCAGCCCTTCAAGCAGAATTCCACTGGCTTCCTGGGTTCCAATATAGGCGACAATTCCGCACATAGCTCACTCCTTAAACTGAAGGATGTTACCCCGCTAATTTAGCCTGAGTCTGGTGAAGATACCAGATACAAAACAGACATTTCGCAATGGATTGACAGAAGATTTTACACAAGAATGTCTCTGGTTGAGTGATCTAGGATGGAATGTATTACTACATCTCTCCTTCAAAACTATCTTATGAATCAAGCAACAGTGTGGATCGGCGTGATTGGAACACTTGTCCTGTATTGGGTGTTGGTCAACACTCTGCTTTAGAATCAGGAACAGTGCAGTCTAAGGCTCAGTATAGATGTCTCTTCAAGTGTATGGGATTCCCACCTGTGGAACCTGCAAAAAAGCGCTCAAATGGTTAGACGATCGCTCGATCGAATACACCTTCATCAACACAAAAGATCAGCCTCCCGCTGAGTCTGATATCAAAGATTGGGTCAGTACTTTGGGAGCAAAACCGATGCGAAATACGTCGGGGCAATCTTATCGCGCGTTGGGGGAGGAAAAACAAACTTGGACAGACACACAATGGATTGAAGCATTCTCAAAGGACGCAATGCTGATCAAACGTCCATTATTTGTTAAAGATGGAACAGCAGTGTCTGTGGGATTCAAAGCAGATACGCTGGAGCAAGCCCTGAAATAGATCGGAGATTCGTTATGGTGTCACGCGCGAGAAATGTTTTAGGCGAAGAACTGCAAAGCTGTTGTCGATCGCCGATGACCGGATACTATCGCGATGGGTATTGTAGTACCGGAGCGGGAGATAGCGGAGTTCATGTGGTCTGCGCTCAATTGACCGAGGAATTTTTAGAGTTCACTAAGTCAAAAGGCAATGACCTGAGTACTCCCAAGCCGTTATATGATTTTCCAGGATTGAAACCGGG
This sequence comes from Pseudanabaenaceae cyanobacterium LEGE 13415, assembly GCA_015206935.1. GTDB lineage: Bacteria > Cyanobacteriota > Cyanobacteriia > Leptolyngbyales > Leptolyngbyaceae > Leptolyngbya. The sequence continues at coordinate 5,139 of JADEXW010000389.1, forward strand.
AGATCGATGGTGTCTTTGTGCGGCTCGTTGGAAAGAAGCGCTTGATGCTGGGGTTGCCCCTCCGGTCGTACTCGCTTCAACTCATGCGGCAAGCCTGGAATATGTATCACTGAACGATTTGAAGCAACACGCTGTCACCGAATAGCGATCGTGGCTTTAAAGTTGTAATTAAAAAATAAAGATGAACAGTATTCTTAAGGGCGTTTGTGACGAAATTTGTCATGTAGCCTTGGGGAGATTGTTCGGTTATGGTTTTACCCGG
>JADEXW010000390.1 GCA_015206935.1 Pseudanabaenaceae cyanobacterium LEGE 13415
TCGCTGAAAAAGAATTCAATCGATCGCACTCTCACTTCGTAAGCTAATCAAGAACAACGCTCTCTCAATCTTTTGGAGATTTCCACAGCTATGAAACTTACAAAATCGCTTCGTACACTCGGCTTGATGGCAATGCTGACGGTGATCGTCGGAACATCAGTGCAGCAGTCGGTTCAGGCTCAAACCCGATCGCAGAATCGAACTCAACCCCAAGCTCCTGTCCGTTGCGTTCAGCCCAAAAACTTCTTCTTTGAACTCCAAGGCATCAAGTTTACTCCCAGGCAAGAGGCAGCCTATCGGAGGATTACAGCCCAAGGGAAAAAAGAGGCTAACGAGTTCATGAAAAATGTGCGGACAGAAGTTGATCCTAATGCACCGATTGATCAAATTGTGTACAAGCAGGGAATCACCGAGAAGATTGTCCAAGAAATCAGAGATGCCCAAGCTGCCATGACTCGCACGAAAGTACCACCCAGGGAGCAACTGAAATTGCTGACCGAGAAGTTTGGTCAGTATGCAGAGTTTTACCAGACACCAAGACTGCGCTTTACTCCAGAACAAATCGCGGCTAGGGAGAAGAGGACTCGTGACCGTGAAGCTCAAGTGATGGCTATTCTCACGCCTCAGCAGCAGAAGGTCTATCGATCGAACCTAGTGATCAAGCGTCAGATTGAAGCGTGTGACACGGACAAATCAGATGGTTAGATTGCTCTGAGTCTTCTGAATGTCGCGATCGCATGAATAGCAAAGTGCGATCGCGGCTCTCAATGTTACAGTAAACATACTCACTCCACCACACTCACCATGAGTTCGTCGATCATCTCCCAAATTGTAGAACAGGTCAACGATTTGCCCGCTCCTCTGCAACAGCAAGTGCTTGAGTTTGTTCTAAATCTCCGCCAGCATTCCAAAAAAGATGCAAACGCTTGGGACGTTTTGGAGAGCCTAATGGGAACGATCGAAGCTCCTGCCGATTGGTCGAGCGAACATGATCATTATCTCTATGGAACGCCCAAACAGCAGAATACAGAGCAATGAATCAAGAGCGGTTATTCCTGGATACTGCTTTTATTCAAGCCTTACTTAATCCTCGCGATAGCTACCACGTCAAAGCAAAAGCGCTATTTCCAAGAGTTCGCAATGCTGACGAAGTTTGGATTACAGAGGCTATCTTTGCTGAAGTTGGGAATGCGCTCAGTGCTTTCAATCGTAAGGGCGCAGTCCAGTTTATTCAGCAATGCTATTGTACAGACAATATCAAGGTGGTGAGTGTAGATACGCCACTTCTGATGCAAGCGTTAGCTCTTTACGAATCGCGCCTTGATAAAACCTGGGGACTGACAGACTGTATCTCTTTTACGGTTATGTCCCTGAATCATGTGACCGATGCTTTAACCGCCGATCGCCACTTCATTCAGGCAGGTTTTCGGGCGTTGATGCTGGATGTTCCCTAATTTCTGGTGGGCGATCGCGCTCTCAATCTCACAGTAGGCATATCCTGATTGGTCTAGTGAATATTTGGGTAGGTCGATCGCATAGAATAAGAATCTAGAGGATCGCACATTCTCCATTGAACTGAGAGGCAGGCTATGTCACCGATTAAAAAAGAACTTCTCGCCGCGATCGAAGCTGCACCAGACGAAGCGATCGAGCAAACCCTTCAGTTCTTAAACACCCTACTGCAAGAGACATCCCCCCTTCGTCCTGGATCTGGAAAATCAATCCTTCGCCACGCAGGGAAATGGCAAGGCGATGACTTTGAAGAGTGTCTGCAAGCTGTATACGATAGCCGCAGTGATGCCGAGTTTTAAGCGATGTACCTACTCGACACGAATCATTGCAGCCGGATTATTTTTGGTGATACCCGCGTCATTGAAGCGGCATCTCAAAAAGGAGTAGGCAAAGCGATCTGCCTGCTGGTTGCAAAGCCAATCGAACACTGCTCCTCAGTGCTACAGTAAGCATACTCATTATTCACGCGATCGCATCACTCACCTTTTCGGATTGACAGTTTATGGATAGACCTCCATTAACCGATCATCAAGTTGTCAACCTTTCCGTCCTTGAGGAAAGGAATGATCTCAACCCCAAACTTCGACGAGTGCTACACCGTTTGAAGCAAGAACTTACAGCACTCTACCGCGATCGCTTAGAAGCTCTAGTACTCTATGGCTCTTTTGCTCGTTGTGAGCAAACCGATGCCTCCGATATCGATGTCCTAGTTGTGCTGAAGGGTGAAGTTTCACAGGTGGATGAGATTTGGCGAATGGGAGAGGTAGGGACAAAGTTGCTGCTCGAATATGATGAGTTGGTATCTGTTGTACCGACTTCACAAGCAGAGTTCTACAATCCCAATTCTCCACTTCTACAGACGATTCATCAAGAAGGAATTCTTGTATGAGTTCACCTACTCTATCTTGATAGATGTGACCCTTAATTCTCAGCTTCTGAACGGGCGCGGTCACGCTCGCGTGTGCCATAGGCATCGCACTTCTGATGCTCGAACGATATTGCTACGAGAATTCGGATAGATCGGCTTCTAGAATTTGCTCGATCGAGTAAGGACATTCGGGGGGAAACTCTTCGATCGGCAATTCTGTCTCAGCACTCGCTTGTTCAGCCGCGCTCTCATAGCATTCAACCAAAACTTCTTCAAGATAGTTTTTGAGGCTGGGCGAGTCTCTAAGTGCTTTTCTGATCCGTCTACGATGTTCGATAATGCTGCCTGACCAACTTCCTGAACGCCGACTGGATTGATACAGATAATAGTCGGCTTCATACAGTTCTGGCATTCTCAATCACTCCCCTCTTCCTGGTTCTGTGGCTCAAAAACAACCTCTTCGTATAGTTGCTCGATCGACAAACTGAGATGGATGCTTTTTAGCTCTACTTGATCGCCCTTCCGATAGCTCAAAATCACCCAGTCTCCCGCATGATTTCGATGATAAATGTCGATCGCCATCTCATTAGAACTGACCAAAACATAATCGACTAGATTCGGATTGCGACGATACTTTTCAAACTTCTTGCCTCGATCGTAGGCTTCTGTACTATCCGATAGTACTTCCACAATCAAACAGGGGAAGGTAATGTATTGACTACTAAATGTATCCCTCGAATCGCAAGTCACGCTTAGATCAGGATAAATATAGTTAGAAGTATCAAGAATGTTGACTCGGCAGTCAGAATTGTAAGTCTTGCAACCGCTGCCCCGAAGGTGAGATTTGATGAGCAATAAAAAGTTGCCTGCAACATCGCTGTGATTTCTAGTCCCGCCCGTCATCGCATAAACATGACCATCAATTAGCTCGTGCTTTTCTAATTGCTGCGCTTCCCAAGCAAAATATTCTTCAGGCGTAAAGTGTCGATCGATCGCTCGTGTTGCTATCACGACCTTCATCTCCTAATACAAAACTACCTGTTCACAAATCATAGTCGAATTCCTACAAGTTTTCCTGAATCGGAGATCGCTTATCCTTGCTCTGATGGAGCGAGGTTTGCAATGATTTTTAGATATGACAGGGGGAAGCGATCGCAGATAAACCAGGGTGAATGAGCAGTAAGGCGCAGAAAAAATGCGAATTGCTCTGACTCTACTGCATTTGTTCGAGAAACTGACCATGACCTGGGTCATGTTTTTTCATGCCTCACAGGACTATTTTGCAGACGTATTGCTGGCTAGAATGCTGCACAGAAACAGCAAAGAATTAGTTTACTCTGAGTCTTCTGAATCTCGCGATCGCGCATCTGCTAGTGTCTCACCTGCCCAAGTCAAAGCAGGCAAGATGCTTGCTCCACAATAATTTTAAGCTTTTATTTTCAATCTGTTTAAAGTCCAAAAGCACAAAATTTTGAACATATCCCAGGACATATCGCCTCTACAGTTTTTCTACTCAGATCTATGGATTCGCCGCCTACCGCCCCTGAACAACTCACAGACCTGGAGCTTTTTCTAGCAATTCAGGCACAGCAGGTCAAAGCGCTAGATGTCTTATACGATCGCTACGGCAAGCTAGTTTACAGCCTCGCCTTCCGCATCCTGAACAACATTGAAGAAGCCGAAGAAGTCACCCAAGAAACCTTCCTTCGCCTCTGGCAGCGCAGCAACCTCTACCAACCCAATCGCGGATCGCTCAGTGGATTTCTGATCACAATGACGCGATCGCGCTCCCTCGATCGACTGCGATCGCGCTCTGCTGCTCAAGCAAAGATTCAGCGATTTGGAATCTTCTCACAAGGTGCATCAGACTACAATCCAGCCCTAGAATTTGCAATGGTTCAAGAGCGTTCTCATCGGGTGCATAAAGCGCTCCAGCAGCTTTCATCGGCTGACCGACAGCTTTTAGAAACTGCCTACTATGAAGGGTTAAGCCAGTCAGAGATTGCGAAGCGCCACGGCATTCCCCTCGGTACTGTCAAATCCTGCGCCCGTCAAGCCCTCAAAAAGCTACGTGCCGAACTCGCTCCCCTCATTTGATCCGTTTCTACCTAGACATCATGACTCGCGCCAACGACGACCCCAACCCAACTGATTTAGCAGCAGGCTACATCCTCGACGATCTCAGCCCTGAAGAAGTCGATCGCTTAGATCAGGCGCTTGCTGAATCGTCCACGATCGCCCAAGAAATTACCTCTTTCCAAGAAGCCTTTGCGCTACTGCCCTACGATACGCCAATGGTCGAACCCTCTCCCCGCCTCAAGCAAAAAATTCTCAGTGCTGCCATTCAGTCCGCAGCGAAACCGCCCAATGTTGTGCCCCTCGCCTCGCGCAACTGGAAACGCTGGGTTCCGGCAATCAGCACAGGGATTGCAGCCGTCGCAGTCGCGGCTCTGGGTCAACTCGCTCAACAATCTCAGCAAACGATCGCACTCCAGCGACAACTCGAAGCCACGAACACCGAGATCGCACAACTCCGAAGTGAACTGCAAACAAATCGAGAAACGATCGCACGGCTCAGTCAACCGGATACGCAGGTGTATTCATTAGTCAGTGCGACATCCAACCGCGCAACCGCTCGTGTATTGGCGAACAAGAGCGATCGGACTGTGACGCTAGTTGCCCAAGATCTCCCGAAGCTTTCTAATAATCAAATCTATCGACTTTGGGCGGTTTCGGCTTCCTCATCGGCTCCAACGTACTGCGGACAGTTTCGCCAGGATGACACCGGGAAAGCTCAATGGGTCGCTCCGAATGCAATCTGTACGAAGACTCCTTCGCGGTTGCTGATCACGCTGGATGCTCCGAGCGATCCGATTACCTCAGCAGGTCCATTAGTGATGAAGAGTTCTTCTTAACCTGGGTTCGGAGGACTTAGTTAATTTGCATTAATAAAATGAAAAGTGACAGAATGTTTGTTGTACCGTGTAGCGG
>JADEXW010000391.1 GCA_015206935.1 Pseudanabaenaceae cyanobacterium LEGE 13415
GTGTTATTGCAGAGTTGAAAACTCATCAGTTCTGATCCAAAGCGAAGAACTGAGACATAACACATCAGCACGATCTTTGTTATCGTCTGCTCACGGATATTCCTGCTGCTGCGCTACTCGACCTGTATAAGCGATGAGAGCCGTCAGACAGGAATCTTTCGGACGATCAAGGTCTGCGGTCATTCCAGATGCTGGAATTTTTTTGAGGCGGCTCTATTCATTGGTAGCGATTGATTTAACAATCTAAACTTCTGTGGCGGTGGCTGACAATCCGACTAAAGTAGGATTCTTTCCGACTGGGGATCAGTAAGTGTGAGCCAGGTTTTAACTGCTTGCGCTTCTTGAGTGCAGTTCAGCAAAAACACTGAGTGAATGCACGAACGTTCACTCTTGCAGAAAAAGATTGACTTTTCCTAAGTTAGACGCTATCAATAGTATGTGAACTGAAGCGAGACCCCATATATAGGGTTTCATCTCAAGAACGGTTTTGAGTGCTTGTCCATCTCGTGTAACTCCACTATTCTCCACGATTAACTATGAAGTACCAAGAGCAGCTAACTCCCTGGGTCGTTTATCAAATCACTCCTGATATGCAACGCCAGGTGGTGATCCGGTTCCGTCGTCGTAACGATGCAGATTCTTATCTGAAAGTTTTGACGCAGACCCGACCGAATGCGAAGTTTATTGTCGCATTTGATGCACCACAAGTCCCAGCTCAAACTGCTACAGGTGAGGCAGCATTAGTCTAATCAAAACAGACTAATGGGCGGAGTGTGGTTTTAGTTTATGCAAACGTTGAGTGCCTGAACACTAGCCAAAACGCTAGATATTGCGTTAATGAAGTGACTTTGTTTCGATTATTCTCTCCAGCTTGTTCAGTTTAGTACAGATACTCTACTCTGACTGACTGAAAAATGCAATAGATTAGAAGCGATCGTTTCTAGTGTTCAGGTTATGTTTGCTCAAGAGAATCAATTTGTGGATGATTCAAGTCCACTTTACAATTACATATCACAGCGAATTCGGGATCTTGGACGAATTTCGTTTGCAGAATTTATGGATTTGGCGTTGTATTGTCCGCAGTTGGGCTACTATGCCAGATCTAGAGAAAAAATTGGGGCGCAGGGGGATTTTTTCACCTCGCCCCATTTGTCGTTTGATTTTGGTGAATTGATCGCGGAACAGTTGGCGGAGATGTGGCAAATTCTCGGTCAGCCAAATCCATTTACGATCATAGAATTGGGCGCGGGACAGGGTGTATTAGCAGCGGATGTGTTGCGGTATCTCAGTTGTAAATATCCCGACTGTTTTAACTGCCTCACTTATGTTATTGGCGAAAAAGCGGCGGCGCATGTTGTCGAGCAGCGTTATCGATTGCGACGTTGGATAGAAGAAGGAGTGCGGATTGAATGGAAATCGATCGAGGAACCTCCCGCCGATTCGATCACAGGTTGCGTTTTTTCTAATGAGTTGATCGATGCGTTTCCGGTGCATTTAGTTGAGGTTCGCGATCGCACTCTCAAAGAAATCTATGTTCAGCTTGAGGAAAACCGATTTGCTGAAGTTGTTGGCGATCTTTCAAGCAATCGAATAACCGATTATTTTAAGTTCGTTGGCGTTGATATTTTGAACTACGCAGAGGGCTATCGAACTGAAGTCAATCTAGCCGCATTGGATTGGATGAATACGATCGCGCAGAAGTTAAATCGTGGATTTGTTTTAACGATCGATTATGGCTACCCAGCGACGCGGTACTACAATCCGATGCGATCGCAAGGGACTTTACAGTGTTATTACCAACATAGCCATCACAACGATCCCTATATATATGTGGGAGAGCAGGACATTACCGCTCATGTGGATTTTACGGCGCTGCAATTACAAGGAGAGCGATCGGGATTACGCACTGAGGGATTTACGCAGCAGGGATTATTTTTGATGTCGTTGGGATTAGGCGATCGATTGACGCAAATTACGCAGACGGAAACCACCAGCACCCAGGATTTACAAAACCGATTGCAACGCCGCGACGCACTACATCAGTTAATGAATCCAATGGGGCTGGGTGGCTTTGGTGTTCTGATTCAAAGTAAGAATGTCAGTGAAGACATTCGATTAAAGGGATTGATGCAGCAGATTTAATCGATTCTCGCTTCGTTGGGGGTGGGTTGTGCCCCCTAAATCCCCCAATCTGGGGGGCTTTGAGAGATGACATCAGGTTTTGAGTTCGTTGACGTTTTCTTGGAAAAGACAATTCGATATCTAAGCGCAAGAAAATTTGTTGTACGAGCGTGTTCCTGACTACGAATTTTTGTTTTCTGTCAAAGTCCCCCACTCGTGGGGGATTTAGGGGGCTTCCCGAATTTACCAGCGAAGCAAAGTCGATCGCATCATTTAAGGAGTGAACAAAATACGATCGCTGCATTCAATCTGTTGCTAGTTGCCTGCAACCCGTCTCGAATCTCTGATTTCTAAGCGAACGGGAGCAACGCCGCTATCCATCAGACCGAGAACACGCGCCGCACCTGCGGATAGATCAATCACGCGACCTCCGGAGAAAGGTCCTCGATCGTTGATTCGTACCGACACTGCGCGACCATTATCCAGATTCGTCACTTGAACGATCGTGCCAAACGGTAACGTTCTGTGAGCCGCAGTTAACGCATTTTGGTCAAACCGTTCACCACTCGCGCTCATGTTGCCGTGGAAACCGGGACCATACCAGGAAGCCATCCCCGTCACACGGAAACGGACGGGGCCCAGTGCAACCTCTTGAGGCGCACGTCTGGGACGGTTGGCAACTGCGCGTAAAGGTTCAGCATTTCCAAGTAAGCGACGGAGACGGTTTGCCACTTGGAGCGCGTCTTGCTCTGGGTTGCGCGTCGTATCAGGAAGCATCGTCTGAGGATCGACCGCAACGATCGTCTTTTTATTTGCCTCGATCAAGAACTGATCACCGGACTTGGTTTCGTTCCATCGAACGGTGATGTTACGGGCATCGACACCTTCACGTTCGAGTTGGTTTAAGCGGGCTGCGATCGCGGTTGCTCTAGCGATCGGGTCAGCGGATAGATTGGAAGAATTCTGGCGCGGCTGGGTGCTGGATTCGACCGGGACACCGGGTTGAGCCGGGATAGTGGCACCATATTTGAGCTTCGCGGCTTGGGTAGAAGCGGGAGTCGCCTGCACTTCTCCGACTTTCACTTCGGAGGATGAGTTGCGGGACTGACCGACGAACGTGAGGACTGGAATATTTCGGACATAAAGGGTAGCGGCTTTTCGCCCATTGACTTCGTGCGAATGGATAGTCGCGATCGAGTCTTCTGGCTGTGTATTCTGTTGTTCACCGAGCTTCACCACATCGCGCGACTGAGGGGAAGACGGTCGGGGAGTTTCAGACTCCGTAGATCCTGGGTTGGCTGCCGGAGTAGTATCTGCGAGGACAGAGGCTACTCCGATCGTACTGGTTGCCAGTAGCGCGGCAGTCAAACCGCTAATCAAATTTTGGTTCATACATCCTTTGTGAGATTCACTTCAAACCTTGAGTCCGAGATGTGGCGGTCTGCCAACTGACACAACTTAAGCTGTGCTAACTCGTACTCGCTCCGTGTTCACTCCTGAGTTCAGAACTGCAACAGACTAGCATGAAGTTTTTACCCAGGGGATCAGGGTGATATCTGTTTGAAATAAAACTTCATACTATCTTCACACTTTAAAAAGGATTGAAACGCCTATTGCAAGCAGCTTTTACCGAAAAAATGTGTAAATCAAACTTTTCCAACTTCATCGTAACTTTACAGAAGCTTCATACAATTTGTGAGGTATGCTGATGTTTTGCAGATTAAATCGGCTGGCATGGATTATCGGGAAGCAGGCGTAGATGTTGAGGCGGGACGGGCGTTTGTCGATCGCATTCGCGATTCTGTCAAGCGTACATATCGCCCTGAGGTTTTAGGCGGGTTAGGTGGATTTAGCGGTTTGTTTCAGTTGCCATCTGGGTATCAAGAGCCTGTACTCGTTTCAGGAACCGATGGTGTTGGGACGAAGTTAAAACTGGCACATCAATTAGATATTCACAACACGGTTGGAATTGATTTGGTGGCGATGTGTGTGAATGATGTCCTGACTTGTGGGGCTGAACCGCTGTTTTTCCTTGATTATGTTGCAACAGGAAAATTGCTACCCGAACAGCTTGCAGGAGTCGTTGAAGGAATTGCCCAAGGATGTGAGGCGGCGGGATGTGCGCTTTTGGGTGGTGAGACTGCGGAGATGCCCGGATTTTATCAGCCGAATGAATATGATTTGGCGGGTTTTTGTGTGGGAATCGCTGAGAAAAGCCGGATTTTGAACGGATCGCAAGTGAAGATCGGGGATGTTGCGATCGCGCTTCCAAGTTCCGGAGTTCACAGCAACGGATTTAGTTTGGTGCGGAAGATTGTAATCGATCGAGGTTTTGATTGGAGCGATCGACCTTCTGGATTAGGCGGCGCAACGTTGGGAGAGGTTCTACTCACACCGACTCAGATTTATGTGAAGCCAATTTTGGCGGCGTTGAAATCTGGTATCGAAATTCATTGAATGGCTCATATTACTGGGGGCGGTTTGCCTGAAAATTTACCTCGGTGTTTGGGTTCGGATCAGGCGATCGAAATTGCTCCGCAGACTTGGGAAATTCTACCCATTTTCAACTGGTTAGCGAGTGAAGGGAAAGTCTCACCCAATGCGATGTTCAATACATTTAATATGGGAGTTGGATTTGTGGTGATTGTTCCGAATGAAATCGTCGATCGAACTTTGGAATTTTTCCAATCTGAAGGATTGAAACCGTCAACAATTGGAACCGTTGTCCCAGGTTCTGGTGAATTATTAGGATTGCCTGAATAAGTGCCAAAAGCAAGAAAACAATTTGGTCAACATTGGCTAAAAAGCGAAAAAGCGTTAAATAAAATTGTCAGTTCTGCGGAATTGACAGAAAGCGATCGCATTCTCGAAATTGGTCCTGGGACGGGTATTTTAACGCGGCAATTGTTGACACAAGCAGGCGCGGTGATTTCTGTTGAAATCGATCGAGATTTGTGCCCGATTTTAGTACAAAAATTTGGAAAGAATGAAAATTTCCTATTGCTTCAAGGTGATTTTCTTGCACTCGATATTGATCAATTACTAGAACCATTTCCCGCGTTTCAAAATCCTCGAAAAGTTGTTGCCAATATTCCTTACAACATTACAGGTCCGATTTTAGAAAAGTTGCTGGGTACGATCGCTGAACCGACTCCAAAACCATTTGAATCGATTGTATTGCTGCTTCAAAAAGAAGTTGCTCTACGAATTTGTGCGAATTCAAATTCATCGCATCATGGCGCATTATCG
>JADEXW010000392.1 GCA_015206935.1 Pseudanabaenaceae cyanobacterium LEGE 13415
ATCATCGGGTGCGGGGGGATGCGAGTCGGACGCGATTGATTGGACGAGAGCGGGGATATCACGGGGTTGGATTTGGCGGGGTTTCGGTCGGGGGAATTGCACCGAATCGGAAGTTTTTTGGCAGTCTGTTGCCGGGAGTGGATCATCTGCCGCATACACACAATTTGGAACAGAATGCGTTTAGTCGCGGACAGCCGAATTGGGGGGCGCACTTGGCAGATGAACTAGAGCGAATCGTTACCTTACATGATCCTTCAACCATTGCGGCTGTCATTGTCGAACCTGTTGCGGGATCGACGGGGGTACTGATTCCGCCTATGGGTTATTTGGAGAAACTTCGATCGATTTGCGATCAGTACGGCATTCTCTTGATTTTTGATGAAGTGATCACCGGGTTTGGCAGATTGGGACGCGGATTTGCGGCTGAATATTTTGGAGTCATGCCGGATTTAATCTGCGTGGCGAAAGGGATTACGAATGCGGCAGTTCCAATGGGAGCGGTGTTTGCTCGATCGTCTATTTATGATGCGTTTATGCACGGACAGGAAAACGCGATCGAGCTATTTCACGGGTATACCTATTCGGGTCATCCATTAGCGTGTGCGGCAGCAATGGCGACGTTGGATATTTACGAAGAAGAACAGTTATTCGATCGCGCTCGTGATTTGTCGCCATATTGGGAAGAAGCGATGCACTCGTTGAAAGAATTTCCGCATGTGATTGATGTGCGAAATTTGGGAATTGTGGCGGGGATTGAACTGGCATCGATTCCAGGACAGCCGGGAGTTCGAGCTTATAACGCACTGGTGAAATGTTTTGAACAGGGATTGTTGATTAGAACAGCGGGAGACATTATTGCGCTATCACCGCCGTTGATTTTGGAGAAACAGCATATCGATCAAATCGTCGATCGATTGGGGAATGTTTTGAAGGAATTGAATTGATATACCTTCTGATTGGAAGACCGAATGGGTATATACAAGTCATTTTTGCTGCGGTTGGAGCGGCTAAAGCCCCCTAACCCCCAAGTTTGGGGGAACAAGAATCAAAGTCCCCCAAACTTGGGGGATTTAGGGGGTGAAGGATCTGTCGCATTAACAGATTGATTGGGTATTACGCATTGAGCGGGTAATCACACAACCTGATATAAAAACCGGAATGTTGCCCAACTCGTCATATCCAAGCCAAATAGATCAGGTGCAGTCATCGATGTATTACTTGCCTGATGCAAGTCCTGGAGAACGGCTTGGGCAACATCGAGAAAATTCGAGAGAGGACGCACAAATCCCACACTTGATCCAAGTAATGCTTGAGTTTGTTGAAATGGAGCGCGGCTGCAAATTAAATAAATTTCGGATAGTCCAGAAGGAGCTTGAACAATCCAGTCGGTGAGCGATCGAGGAACACTCACTGTCTCATTCGCTGCGATCGTACTTTGAGATGGATCGTTCTGCATTGAATTGAAGACAACTCCCGATCCACGATTATCAAATCCTAGAATCACAAAATGAATCGGAGTTGAATGATGATTCTCAATCCGAAGCTGAATCGGAGTACCAATAGGAGATGATAGAAGTTTTCCATCAGATGGAACAACGCTAATCGAATCAGGAGAAATTTTCTCAGTTTGTTGAACTGCGACAGTCGAATCGCCAAGTTCCAACGAAGCCCGAATCGCTAACTGAGACGTTTGGGAATTGTTGGTTAGATTCAGAAGTTTCGCACCTAAGAGCGTTTGTAGCCGAGGGGCTAATCGACGAACCGCTAATTTCACCGCTTCACCAGGTTCGCCCGATGTTTGAGGAACCGCATCGCGTCCTTGTGAAAATAATCCGTATCCAGCAGGCGGAATTGTGCCCTTCATTGCATCCGGATTGAGCGCGGCAACTTGGGTCGTTTCTTCTACTTTGCTGAACAAATAATCTGCGGATTGTTCTCCCGCGATCGCAGCAGAAATTTTCGGCAGTCCAGACAAGGCACTGATCGCATCAACGCGCTCAACTCGATTTAATCCAGAGTCAACCGCGATCGCTAATCGAGTGTCTTTTGGCAATGCACGAATCTTTTCTCGAATTCGTTGCCCAATTTGTAAATTCGGTGATTCATTCAGCGATCGTGCTTTTGCAACTAATCCATTTCGTTCAAAGACCTGTAGCAGTTGATCAGAATTTTCAACTTTGAGAACTGCACCAGAGCTATAAACTTCCAACACTTCGGGGGGTAAGCCACCGAGCCAGAGTTGTGCGATTTTGCCACTGTCTTCGATCGCTGTAATTACGCCATCCGCAGCAGATTGAATCGATGCAATTTGGTACGGTTTTAGCGGTCGATCGCGGCTCTTTTGTCCCATTAAAATCGGCTGTTGCTTCGTATCGACTCGCTTGGCAATCAGTTCAGAAGCTTGCCGTAAATTAACACGCAAAGTCGTGGATGGAGTTGCTTGCCACAGTTGTTGAGTTAACGCATACGTGAACAACCCTGCATTAAATCCATTCCAAGTAGTTTCAGTTGCGAATTGTTGATCATTGGCAGCCGAAAGCAACACTCCGGGAAACTGTCCCGATCGCCATTTCACTCGCGTTTGAATGCGATCGAGTCCCGCATCCACAAGCAGCTTTTCTTGAAATTCCAATTCACTCGCAATCAATTGAGAAGCGGGATCACTGGAGCGCGATCGTACTTTCAAACTCCCAAGCTGGGAATAACCTGGATAAAAATATCCGGCATCTAAAACGGTTGTCACTTGAGACGTAGAGAGCGATCGTAGTAATAACAGCAAGGTGTCTTGAGAAATTGCATTCGCAATCGCGTCTTCTTTGGAATCATCTGCGGTCAGCAATACAGGCTGAATATCGTCTGGTGTTGTTCCTAGCTTTTGTAAACTTCCGAAGCCGCTGAAGTGGAAAACGACAATATCGTTCGGTTTCGCTTGCTGGATCAAATGTTCAGTGAAAACGGTTTCAATTTGCGATCGTGTCGCTTGTTGATTTTTGAGGACGACAATATCACTTCGTTGAAATCCAAACCGATGAATGAGTAATTCTTTTTGTAATTGAACGTCGGTTGTACAGCCATTCAAGCTTGCATTGCGATAGTGATTAATTCCGATGAGCAATGCAAGCTTGCGTGAAGTCGGTTCTGCCAAAACTTGGGACGCACGAGACAAGAGGAGTTGATTCGCTCCCCAGGCTCCGCAAAACATTCCGGCTGCTTGCAATAGCGATCGACGTTTCATATCCCGATCCCGCGTCTCTCTTTCCTACCATATACACACAAATCGATCGGTTATGCCTGGAATCCTTCGCCCCCTAAATCCCCCAGAATGGGGGATTTAGGGGGCATTAGCCGATTCAACCGAAGCGAAAACAACTGGTGTGTACCCGGTCAGTCTCCCTTTCTCAGAGTAGCAGGTGAAGAATCCCGCCGTATAGTCAAACCGGACACTTACATTTTGTTTAATTTTCTAAGAACAAGAGAATTCACTCGATACACTTCCGATGGCGTGTGTATCATGTTAGTCGCTTACGGGTGTCAGGGAGACCATTGAATGAATTTGCCTTTTGTTTTAGATGTTGCAATTGGTTTAGTCTTTACCTATCTAATTTTGAGCTTATTGGCTGCCGAATTGCAGGAACTCATCGCAACCGTTCTGCAATGGAGAGCGAAACATTTAAGAGACTCGATCGAGGTTTTGCTGGGAGGTGGCATCAACACACCCGAAGAACAGCGCGTTAGAGATTTAGTCGCACGAATGTATGATGATCCGCTGCTGAGGAATGTGAATCAAGAAGCCAAAGGAGCGATGGCGCAAGGCTTCCGCCAGATTACTCGCGTTTTGTTTCCAAGCAATCGTCCCGGTGCATTTGGCAATCAAGCGTCCGGCCCTTCGTACATTGCTCCAGAAACGTTCGCGACTTCTTTAATCGAGCAATTGGGAGTCACCTCAATGGTGGATAAGTTGTCCCAAGTGCGATTCGAGCGGTTTGTAAAGCGGATTGTCGGTCACTATTGGGTGAATGAATTTGGTGAGGTCGGATTGCCTGCTGATGATATGTTTGAGAGCGGCTGGGAGCGGGGCGCGATTCGAGAAATTGCAGCAAAATCGAATCAAATTACGTTGAGCGCGGATCAGAACTTTCGGGTGTTAGTTGAGGACTATCACGATGTTCTGAGAACCTATCAATCTGGGGAAGCAAATTTAGCAACCAGTATTGAACGTCTCGGAGAAGGCTTAGATGCTTACATTGCGGCGTGCGCAAACCTAGATCAAACTTTGCCAGATACAGTGCTGTATGTGCGACGATTGCAAGCTTACAAAGCGAGTGTGTTTGGTCAGAACAACAGTCGAGCTGTTATTTCTGGTGGACTAAAACCGAGTATTGCTGAGATTGCTGAACTCGTGAACCAGGGCACAGCAACACATCAAGAAGTCGCAGGAGCTTACGATCGAGTCGCTAATCAAGCCCGTCCGATCGATGCTCAAGTGACGGCTTCTTTGCAATCTCAGATCGAAGATTACCGCATGGGACTTGATCCGAATAGTCCAGATCAACCCAAAACCTTTGAAGATTTGGACTATGATTTGCAGCAAATTTTTCTTGCGAATGCCCTCAAAGATCTCACGTCTGAAGAGCGGCAACTCTACGAAGAGTATCAATCCTACAAAAAGATTCGGAACGGACTGAGCCGACTCCCGGATTCTGTCAAAGAAAGCATGTCAATTTTGGCAAGACGGGCACAATCGCGAGTCGAAAGAGCAGAAAACGAAGTCAATCAGTTTCGAGATGAAGTTGCGGTTTGGTTTGATCGATCGATGTCTCGTGCTTCTGGGGTGTACAAACGCAACGCCAAAGGAGTCGCGATTTTAATGGGATTGTTCCTAGCAGCAACCACGAATTCCGATACCTTCCATATTTTCAATCGACTCTCCAGCGATGATAGTTTGCGGCGGATTGTGACAGAGCGAGCCAGTCAACTCAATCTGAATGCTGAGAATTCGCCTCGATTTTCTGCACAGCTTGAGAATCTGAAAAACGAAACCGATGCGGTCTTGCGCGAGATTTCTTTTCCGATCAGTTGGAATTCGAGCAATATCGGCAGACAGTTAGGCTGTCCGAGTAGTGCGATTTCTGCGACACCTCCGCAAGATCAGCCTCCCACTGAGGCGAATCAACTCAAAGCCCAATGGGACAACCTCTACAAAGGCTGCCTGAATACGGATCAGGTTTCCACGGCTCCGATTCCAGTTCAAGTCGCACAGATTTTTATGAATCGTCCGTTAGGCTTGATGCGAATGATCGTCAGTTGGGCAGTGTGCGGAATTGCGATCGCAATGGGCGCACCGTTTTGGTT
>JADEXW010000393.1 GCA_015206935.1 Pseudanabaenaceae cyanobacterium LEGE 13415
AACAAGCGCAAGAGTTTCTCGTACAACTGTATGAACAAATGCTGATGCGCGAAACGATGTATCGTCACTTCCTCAAGCATCAATGGGGCTTAGAGTCTGAACCCATGATGTAGGTCTGTTTTCCCATCTTGTGGGCGACCTCGAACTTTTGCTTCGTTCTGAAAGATTAGAAGAAAGCAGGGGTGTGGGGCGTTCAAAGAGAGGTCAACGTTTTTTATAGCGATCGCTTCCCATTCTCTGAGGTTTATCGATACAGTCATCCTCAGACATCTTTCTGGAGTTCTATCACGTTATTTTCTAGGATTGAACCAGAGCGCAATGTTCCGCCTGTGAGCGTGAGTGTCAGATAACGCTGCGAATGTGTTTGAATTGTGCCTCGTACTGGTTCATCAGCAAGACTTGGACAAATTACTGATGTCGATCGTGAAGAGACCGCGCGACAAAGTGCGATAAAAAAGGCAGACGGTTTGCCTGCCCTTGGAACTTTATCAAGTGATCTTGAGAGATGCGCTTTAATAGCGGCGAGAAGATCCACCTCTACGATCGAAATTGCCACGAGACGGGCCTCGCTCTTCACGCGGCTTTGCTTTATTCACCGTCAAATCACGTCCCATCCATTCCGCGCCGTTCAACGCTTCGATCGCCGCATCTTCTTCAGCATCACTGGACATTTCAACGAATCCGAAGCCGCGTAAGCGTCCGGTTTCGCGATCAGTCGGAAGCTGAACGCGCTTCACAGTTCCAAATTCAGCAAAAATCTCAGCAAGATTTTCTTGCACAACCTCATAAGAGAGGTTTCCAACATAGATTGACATAATAGATTGCTCCAAAATTACAGCACGGAGAGAGTTAAATTCGGAGCAATATTCTGTGGAGGAAATCACGTTGCCGAAGCTCGTCTCTTCACCAGAAGCTTAACACAATCTCTCAGGACGAGGACGATCGTAACAATTGGATTTCTTCTTCGATCTTCATCGCTGTGTTACTGTCTTCAATAAGGTTTATCTTCGGTTGTGTAAATCGTTTCAACTTAGCGTGTCTCCGAACATAATTCTCTGTGCTGATGTTCTGGATGTTAGGGAGGCGATTCAATGACTCAAGTAATTCCCGGTGAAAACGAAGGGATCGAGTCTACCTTGCGGCGATTCAAGCGAGAGGTTTCCAAGGCAGAAATCTTTCTAGATATGAAGAAACATCGCTACTTTGAAACACCGATCGAGAAACGGAAACGGAAAGCGCTGGCAAAACAAAAACAGCGCAGAAGAAAGTTTCGCTCCTAAGTCGCACTCAGCGCTGTTGAGGTTCGATTGTTGAATCATTAATTCGCGTGAATGCAATCACGATCGCATTCACGCAATTTTTAACTTGACAACACTCGCAACACACTTGCGATTTGCGCGATCGCGTCCATGCTTTCAATCTCACTGAGCGCTTTACGGAAATTTCCTTCCTGAACTTCGTGTGTCACGACAACAATTTCTGCTGCTCCATTTCTAAATCCCGCTTGTACAACCGATTCCAAGCTAACTTCATGATCGCCAAAACAAGTTCCGAGCTTACCAACTACACCTGGATAATCTTTAGTCAGAAATCGAGCATAGAAGCGAGTGGAAAGTTCTTCCATTGGCGCGATCGTGCAGTAGTGCTGATGTGAACAAGCAAGTAATGGATCAAGAACCGGAGACTCATTCGGCTCAGAAGCATGAGCGACCTTGAGCAGTGCGGCAATTCTTAAAACATCGGCGATGACTGCGCTGGCAGTGGGGCCTGATCCTGCTCCCCGTCCGAAGAACATCACTTGTCCGATCGGATCACCCTCAATCAAAATCGCGTTGTAAACATCATTGACGCTGGCGAGTGGATGGGCCTTTGGGACTAGCGTGGGATGAACTCTGACTTCTAATTCATCGCTCGATTTGCGTTTGGCGATCGCTAAGAGTTTGATCACGAATCCGAGTTTTTCAGCATAGGCAATCTCGATCGCGCTCACATTCCGAATTCCCTCACAGTAGACTTCCGGTCGTTTAATCCGTCCGCCAAATGAGAGCGATGCCAGAATTGCAATCTTATCCGCTGCATCGAATCCATCGACATCAGCAGTTGGATCAGCTTCGGCATATCCTAACTTCTGAGCATCGGTGAGAATTTCTGTAAAATCGCCGCCCTCAAGCTGCATCCGAGTCAAAATGTAATTCGTTGTGCCGTTTACGATTCCAGTGACGGTATTAATTCGATTCCCACAGAGTGACTGTTTGAGCGGTTCAATCACGGGAATCCCGCCACCGACCGCAGCTTCGAGGAGAACATAAACGCCCGCTTCAGATGCCGCAGTAAAAATTTCATCTCCGAATTTAGCGATCGCAGCTTTGTTTGCAGTGACAACATGCTTTTTATTCTGAATCGCTTTCAACATCAGCGATCGAGCAGGTTCCAAACCGCCCATCACTTCGACCACGATATCAATCTCAGGATCAGTGACGATCGACTCTAGATCCGTGGTTAATAGTTCTGTGGGTACGATTCGGGGTTTATCAATCGATCGCACTCCCACCTTATGAATTTCAAGCTCTTGCAGTAACGGGTGACGTTGAGCCGGATCGCGGAGAATTTCAACCGTTCCAGTCCCGACTGTGCCCAATCCCAATAAACCGACTTTAAACGCCACGGCTTTTTTTCCCATCACAACAGATCTTCAATTTTATGGGACGAGATGCGATCGCGGGAAATGATGTTTTCGTCTAGAACTTTGCGGAATGTCCTGCCTCCTTATAGAATGAGACCTTGCAAGTAACTTATTCAACCCTGGGAACGCAATGGCAGAGACACTCTTCTTTAATGCCCTTCGAGAAGCGATCGACGAAGAAATGGCAAAAGACCCGACGGTTCTGGTAATGGGCGAAGATGTCGGGCACTATGGCGGTTCTTATAAAGTCACGAAAGATTTATACAAAAAATACGGTGATTTGCGATTGCTCGATACGCCGATCGCAGAAAATAGCTTCACGGGAATGGCGATCGGTGCCGCGATGACGGGATTGCGCCCGATTATTGAAGGGATGAATATGGGCTTTTTGCTCTTGGCGTTTAACCAAATCTCGAATAATGCGGGAATGTTGCGCTATACATCAGGTGGAAATTTCACTATTCCGATCGTGATTCGCGGTCCGGGTGGTGTCGGTAGCCGCCTCGGTGCAGAACATTCACAACGTCTAGAAGCTTATTTCCAAGCTGTTCCCGGATTGAAGATTGTGGCGTGTTCGACTCCGTACAACGCGAAAGGCTTACTGAAGTCGGCAATTCGAGATAATAATCCAGTCTTGTTCTTTGAGCATGTCTTGCTTTACAACTTGAAAGAAGATTTGCCGAGCGAAGAATATTACTTGCCGTTGGATAAAGCAGAAGTCGTTCGCAAAGGAAAAGACGTAACGATTCTCACTTATTCGAGAATGCGTCATCATGTGATGCAAGCAATGAAGACTTTAGATAAAGAAGGCTATGACTGCGAAGTGATCGATCTCTTGTCGCTCAAGCCGTTAGATTTTGACACGATCGGCGAATCGATTCGGAAAACGCATCGCGTCATCATCGTTGAAGAATGTATGCGGACGGGTGGAATCGGTGCGGAATTGACGGCATCAATTAACGATCGCTTTTTCGATGAACTCGATGCGCCTGTATTGCGGATGTCGTCGCAAGATATTCCCACTCCATACAATGGAACTTTGGAAGCATTAACGATCGTGCAACCACCGCAAATTGTTGAAGCGGTTCGCAACATGGTTCCGCTGAAGGTTTAGTTTGAGTTGAGAAGCGATCGCATCTTACAAATCTGCGATCGCTCTGATCGCTTCATCAAACACAGAGTTTGGATATCGAAACGCTGCGTTTTGTGAAGCGATCGCGGTGTCTGCTTCACGAAACACTGGATCTGGAAAATTTGAGGAAAGAGTTAACCGTTAAAATAGGCGTACAGAAACTAATCTGCGATCGACCAAGATTATGTACGCACCGATCACACCCTCTTTAACCTTTGAAGAATTCCTGACATGGGATGATGGTTCAGGTCGATCGTTCGAGTTGATCAAAGGAATTCCTGTGCCTTTATCGGAACCCAATGCGAATCATGAGGACTTAATCGAGCGATTGTGTGCCTACCTCGAAGCGCATTCTCTACAACTCGATTTACCTTACGTTTCGCGACAATCTAAACAAGTTCGGCTCAAAACAGAACCAGGAGAGAAGGAAACCAGCCGCAAAGCAGATATCGTCATCTTTGACAAAGCAGAATGGCAACGAATGAAAGGAATTTCTAGCTCTGCTGCTGCCTATGTTGCACCTCCCGGCGTGATCGAAGTCGTGAGCAACAATTGGAAAGATGACTATCTTACAAAGCTTGCAGAGTACGAAGATTTAGGCGTTTTGGAATACATCATCGTGGACTATGCAGCATTCGGTGGAATTCGATTTATTGGTTCTCCAAAGCAACCCACAATTACGATTTATCAACTCGAAAATGGAGAGTATTTGCCCGGTAAAGTTTTTCGAGGACACGATCGAATTGAATCTCGATTATTTCCCGATTTGTCGCTCACCGCTCAAGAGATTTTCGAGATGAGCCTTTAATTCATTGCATGAATGCTGCCCAGATAGAATTCGGGGCGCTACATATCGTCTGAACAGGCGGAGTCCGGCTTGACTCTAATAAGATACGATCGATAAAACAAACTTGAGAAACCTTTATGACTCAAGCCAAACAAAGATTCTCAAACTTTGAAGAATACCTTGAGTGGTCTGATCATCAATCTGATACATTTCAATCTGAATTAATCAATGGAGAACTGATCGAATTGCCGCCAGAAGCCGAACCTAATACTGCGATCGCGACATTTCTTCTGGTGCAGTTCATGAATGCAGGGATTCCACTCCGATTACTCAAGCCTTACCAATGCGAAATTCAAGTTCGAGTGCTTCAGATTGGTGATGCTCAGAATCGTTATCCTGACCTCACGGTGTTGCGAGAAGAACATTTGCCACTCACTCGCAAGCGTCTTACGATTAAACTTGATATGCCACCGCCGCAACTCGCCGTTGAAATTGTCTCTCCTTCAAGTGAAGAGCGCCATTATGAACGGAAGCGAGATCAATATGCTGATATTGGTATTCCTGAATATTGGATCGTTGATTCGATCGCTCAAGCCGTTACCGTCTTAGAATGGGCTGACGGAAGTTATCAAATCGTTGGCAGATTCAACGGAAGTGAAAGAATCGTTTCGCCCACATTATCAAATCTGCAACTAACACCGGAGCAAATCTTTCAAGCCGCCTTATAGATTCACCGAAGAGGGTGGGTT
>JADEXW010000394.1 GCA_015206935.1 Pseudanabaenaceae cyanobacterium LEGE 13415
GGGTAAGGTGAAGAGGCTATAGCAATCCGGTTTGAGTTGTGAAATTCGGGAACGCCCCCAAACCCCCAATTCTGGGGGCTAAGAGTCTTGTCCCCCAAGCTTGGGGGTTAGGGGGCATGACCAATCTTGTAATTCATGACTGATTTAGGATTGCTATATCCAACCTTTAATTCTGAATTTCGATCGTTGTTTTTATGTGGCGTAAATCGATTCTAGAGTGGCTGAAACAGCGTCCCTGGTTGCTTGTGCCGTTTCTCGCACTGATTCCAGTGGCGGGTTTGTATCTCAATCAGCACGCCCAAACCGAGGCAAAAACGGCTCCATCTGCTGCACCCGTTCCCGTTGGCGGAACTGCTCCAAGTGTTTCCCCTAGCCCGTTTGCGCTTCCGTCTCCCCCTCCACAAGCAAAGAAATCTCCGACTCCGAAGCCGACTTTAACCCCAGTCGATCCGAAGAAATATACAAAAGAGCAAGCCGCTATTAATGAGAGAGCAAAAGCAGCGTTTGCGGCATCGGTGGGGACGGTGGATTCGCTGATTGAAATGCAAGTTGCGATCGCGATGGGGCAACCGACTTTATCGATCACGGCTTCTCAAGGTGCGACGATTCTGGATTCGGAAGGTCGATCGATTAATCAACTTGCCGCCGGAAATCCTTACAGCGTTCAAGCAACAGGCGATGCGATTAATTTTGGTGGCAAACAAACTCCTGGAATGGTGATGATTCAACCGCCCTCAAACGGAGTGCTGTATCTCGGAGATAAACCGTATCGGGGACGATTTCTACTCGCGGCGCAGGGTGGGCGAATTTGGGTCGTGAACTATATTAATTTGCGTCACTATCTATATAGTGTGGTTGCGAGTGAAGTTTCACCGAGTTGGAATCAGGAAGCTTTGAAAGCGCAGGCGGTTGCGGCTCGATCGTATGCGTTGACGTACTATTTCCGACGAGCGCAACCCTTGTATCACATGGGTTCGGATGAATATTTCCAGGTCTACAGCGGCATTTCAACCGAATCAGAACGAACGAATCAGGCAGTGGATCAAACCGCAGGTGAATTCATCAGTTATAAAGGCGGAATCGTTGAATCCTTGTATGCCGCTTCGGATGCGATCGTTGCAGATGCGTTTCGAGGCAAAGGAATGAGTCAGCTTGGAGCGTTGGAATTAGCGGAAACCGGATTTACTTATAAACAAATCTTGGCGAGGTACTATCCGAAAACGAACATTGCAAGGATTGAACAGGATCACTATTGAAAAGGTGCGATCGCGTCGAGAATGGTTTGCGATCGCAAGGGACATTCTGCTAAATGCACATTCACCGGAATCACTGTATTCACATCTTGCAGCGTTGAATTGCTCGTTGCAGTACACGCGCCTAGAGTGATCACGAATTTTGGAGCGGACATTTGTTCGTATAGCCGGATCAAAGTTGGCGCAAACTTGGGAGTGATCGCGCTTGCTGTGATTAATAGATTTGCAGAATGCGATCGAGTTTGTGGGACGGCTAGAAGCGCTGCAATTCTCATAAAGCAGCAATTTGCATTTGGGTAAGAAGTATAGAAATTAGCAATTCTAATCTGAGTGTATAAATCATCAACCGTAGTGAGAATAGCATTCTCGAATAAGTATTGCTCGGTTGGTTGAGGTTGCGTTGGTCTCAGCGTTACTTGTGACATAAAAGCTTTCTGCCTTGTGATTGATTTTACACAAACAAAGCGTAACCTTTCCGATTCTCCGTAGTGTTGTGAGGTGAATGTAACTTAAGTGTGGCACGATCGCATCAAAATGAATGTCGAATGTTGCACATTTTATAGATAACTGTTCAATGAGTGGTTCGGGTAACTGCTTTTTCAGCAATTGCCCCTAAATCCCCCATTTGGGGGACTTTGAGGAAGAAAAATTTCTCGAACTCCAGAGCGCTTTCCACCTTCAAAGTCCCCCAGAATGGGGGATTTAGGGGCTTTAGCTGCCCCAAACGCAGCACTCTGTCCTAACTTCAAACTTAAAATTTGTTATGCCGCGTCATCGTGCCAAATCTGATTTACCCACCAAAGTTTGTCCCGTCTGTGGTCTGCCGTTTACTTGGCGAAAAAAGTGGGAGGACTGCTGGGACGAAGTGAAATACTGTAGCGATCGCTGCCGAAAACGCAAATCTCAGGCAAAACCCGAACTACTGTAATTCAGACGTGATAAGCTTTCTTGCTATCTGTTTTCTGCGAGGTTCCTTGTCATGTCTTTGGATCGCGTTCAGCCCAAATTGATCATTCACGGTGGGGCAGGAAGTTCGCTAAAAGGAAAAGGAGGAGCCGAAGCGGTTCGTCGATCGCTCTACAAAGTGGTGGAAGAAGTCTATGCCCTCTTACTTGCAGGTGCAACTGCAACTGAAGCGGTAGTCACGGGTTGTCAATTGCTCGAAGATGATCCCCGCTTTAATGCTGGAACCGGATCAGTGTTGCAATCGGATGGACAGATTCGGATGAGTGCCGCTTTGATGGATGGAGCGCGACAACGATTCAGCGGTGTGATCAATACTTCACGAGTCAAGAACCCGATCGAGCTTGCGTTATTTCTGCAAACCTCTGACGATCGCGTTCTTTCAGATATGGGTTCTGCTGAATTGCTGCGAGAATTGCAACTGCCGCTTTATGATCCAATGACCGAACTCCGTTTACAGGAATGGATTCAAGAACGTGCAGGCAACTTTAATCGCGCGATGGCGGGTGTGGTTGCAGAAAAAGAATTGATATCTGAATCAGCGGGACGAGGCACGATCGGGGTTGTGGTTCTCGATAGTCAGGGTCGGATTGCAGTCGGAACTTCGACAGGTGGAAAAGGCTTCGAGCGAATTGGACGAGTCAGTGATTCTGCGATGCCTGCGGGGAATTACGCAAATCCACAAGCGGCAATTAGTTGTACTGGGATAGGAGAAGACATTATCGATGAATGTTTAGCCGCGAAAATCGTGATTCGCGTGACAGACGGACACTCGTTGCATCAAGCCTTTGAGAAATCATTCAAAGAGGCTTATCAAAATCGGCGGGATCTAGGCGCGATCGGACTTGCTGCGGACGGTACGATCGGCTGGGGTAAAACCAGTGAAGTGCTTTTAGCGGCATATCATACGGGCGATCGCATCGGAGACACGCTAGATCTGCCTGATGATCTGCAAACCGGAACCGTGTGACAGTTGAATTTCAGTACACCGACTAGAAATTACTGAGAAACTTATGCGTATCTACGGATGTGCTGAGGAAATCGCGTAGGTATGCTTTACGTAGATTGGCAGTCTGCCTAAGTAAGGACGTTTTCGAGAGAGGGTCTCACCCCTCAGCCCTCCTGAGTGAGACTTTCCCTCAGATAGTGATATCAGTGATATTCACTACTCAAATGACAAGCTCTCATTGCCCCTGAGAGCCTGTCTCCAAATTTTCCGCATCGGTAAAACCCTCCACCGAGTCGTCATATGGCACTGACACAGGTTTACAAAATGAAGGCAGAGATCGCCCAAGCGTTTTATCAGCTTGGCGTGACGTATTATGCGATCGGGGATGCGACCAGAACCAGCGAAACGCTTCGTCAAGCTGATCGACTTTTGAGCGAAGTGGAAGCGGTACAAAAAATCGAACAAGCTTTGCGGCAATAGATTCGTTGCATGAATGCTTTGATGAGTAGAATTCGCTCTGTGTATCTGTAACTCCTATTCGCTTCGGTTAAATCGTCTAAAGCCCCCTAAATCCCCCAAATTTGGGGGGCTTTGAAGGTTGAAAGCGCTCTTGAATTCCGTGAATTTCTCAAAGTTCCCCAGAATGGAAGATTTAGGGGCGCGATTCGCCTCAAACGGAGTGCAAGAGACTGATGTATACCCGGTAGTCGATAGAATGAGATGACGTTTAAGGGGATCAGACTCACTATGGATAAGCCGCTGGATGCTGAACAATCGATCGAGGTTGCGACACGCATCAAAAGTAAATCGAAAGCCAGCTTCGAGAATGCTGCAAAAGCTGTCTCTACCGTAGAAGGTGCGCTGTATGTTCAGGGCTTTATCGTCTTCGCGGGTTCACCCCATAAACCTGTCGAACATAGTTGGCTAGAGTTAGACGATCGCATTCTCGATCCAACATTTCCCCATCTCAATCGCAAACCAGAGCAGCTACATTACTATCCCGCCCAGAAGTTGACCGCAAAGCAACTGAAAAAAGCGATCGACGAAGCAAAAGAAGACTATCCCGAAGATGATCCTTTACCAATCTATGGTTCAACGCCTTACGAATACTATGGTGATGCAATGTTAGGCGGTAAAGAATATCTACAAGCTTATGAAGATGCGAATGCGAAATGTGTAGAATTGAATCCACCCAAACAACGCAATCAGCAAAACTAACGTGAATCTATTCGCAAAGTTAGATCCTGGACTGCGAGGCGCGATCGCAATCAGTCTGGGCGCGATTCCCGGTGCATTGAGCCGCTACTATCTGACGCTGCTATTTGCTCGATGGTTCGGCACTGAATTTCCTTACGGCACGTTTTTTATCAACATCACCGGGGCGATGATCATGGGATTCTTCGTCACCTATTTTTTGTCCCGTGGCATCAGTGCGCCCGAACTGCGATTGTTTTTTGCCGTTGGATTCTTAGGGTCTTACACCACGTTTTCAACTTACACACTCGAAACTTCAGTATTGCTAAAATCGGGCAATTCTAGCTTTGCACTAATCTATTGGTTGGGAAGTGCCGCGATCGGGTATTTAGGACTAGAACTCGGCAGCTTCCTTGCTCGCAAACTAATTTAAGCCAGGATGAAAATCTCGCAGCATCTTTTTCAATTCCATGCCGTGAAGTTCTTCCTGTCCGATCATGCCGCGCGTGAACTCTTCTAAATAGATGCTGGCATCTTCTACTACTTCTAGCAATTGCTTGTATAGGTTTAATGCGGCGGTTTCGTGGTTCAAGCTTTCTAACAGAATGTCGTAGATCGAATGCTTATCGGTTTCTTCGATCGGGGCAATTTTCAAGCTTGGATGTCCTTCGAGTCCAGTCAAAATCTCACCAACCTGTTGAGCATGAAGCAGCGATTCACTGGCTTGAGCTTTGAGAAATTGCACGATCGGAATTCGATTAGGTCCCGTCACCATCAAGGAATAGTGCGTATATCGCACCACGCCCGCCAACTCTGCTTCCATGATCGTGTTCAGCAAATAGGTTGTCTTATTTAAGTCAAGTTCTCGCATGATGGGTTCATTAATGCCAAAAGACTAGATTCTCATAAACTGCGATCGATTAAACGCCGATTTCTCCCAACGGTTCAGCGTTTGACCAACCGTTGTAGGATAACGCTTCTTTTAGAAG
>JADEXW010000057.1 GCA_015206935.1 Pseudanabaenaceae cyanobacterium LEGE 13415
CTACTATCGATTTTTCTCATTCATTGCGAGTCGATATCGGGTTCCTCAGTAAATATGTCAAATGTACCTGATTGAGAATCTGAATTTGATTGTTCTCCTGCTAACTTGATTGGACTAAGTGATGACTTCTAATGTCTCAGACGCAATTAATCAATTCTTTGAGGGTAGTGAGAGGTTTGATACATTTACTCTTAGTTCGGAAGAGATTGAAGAACTCTTCTCCCGTTTTCCTTTTCAACTATCTGAAGAGATTCACGATTTCTATCTTCTAACTAACGGACTCAACTTAGAAGAAAAAATATTCTTTGGTTTTGCAAGGTTTTTCAATCTTGCAACATCAATCATGCTATATGAGAAGTTTGTTACACGGAAGAATTACAAGCCGAATTGGTTTCCCTTGGGTAGTTGTGAAGATGCTACTCTTATCATCATAGGTGAGGATAAGAACCAAACTGCTGCACCGATCTTCTGGATTTATCTTAGTGACTTATCAATATCAGAAATCAATTTAGATTCAATTCACATATTATCCTTCCCAAGTCTCACCGGGCTGCTAGTTCTAGCAAAGGAGTGTGAACGGTAGAATTAGAGAAGATGGTTCAAATCCTTATCAGGAATGGTTTGATAGTCTGGGTGCTATGGCAGCAGCAAAGGTGACGGTTGCCAAGTCTCGTCTAGAGCTAGGTAACACCTCCAGTGTCAAATGGTTCGATGGAATCGGCGAATATAGGATTGATTGGGGTCCAGGGTATCGGATTTACTTGGCTCAAGATGGAAAACAGCTTATTGTCTTGTTTGGGGGTGGTACTAAGAAAGGTCAGCAGTCAGACGTTAACCAAGCTAAGGAACTGTATCAGGAATATAAGGAACGAAAGAAGAAGACTATCGAAGCACCTGCACAGGAAGGAAACGAAAAAAAGAAGAGAAAAAAGAGGTAAGAGTCATGGTTTTAACAAGAGACTTCAAGGAAACAGTTAATGCGCGAATCCAGCGAGATCCTGAATTTGCAGTAGCTTTACTTGATGAAGCTGCTTCTCTTTTCCTCAACGGTGAACCGGAAACTGCAAGACTTATATTGAGAGATCTTGTCAATGCAACCGTAGGTTTTGAAGAACTAGCAATTGCAACGTCTAAACCAAGTAAAAGCCTTCACCGAATGCTATCTGCAAAAGGTAATCCTACGATGGATAATCTAACTACCATTTTCAATGTCCTTCGTAAAGAATTGCGTGTAGATATCAGGGTTCAGGCTGTCTCTTGCGTCTAAAACTGATGTTTGTGATGAAGCTCTCGGTATAGGCTGAAGCAGTACTTAACCAGCACTTGCACAGGACGGTAGTACACACTAATGCCAGATTTTATTTGCCGCCTGTGAAGCGTCAGTCGTTAGTTTGGTTTACGATCGCTCTTACACTCCTCACCAAAGCGCGATCGTCAGAATCAAATCTGCGTTCCAGGTCGTACAATCTTACTATTTCTATGTACGACGATACTTGCCGTTTCTTGGCTGAACGTTTCTCTGCCGATTTCGCCAGTTGGCTAATGGGAACACCTGTCACGATGACAGAACTTTAGCCCTCCGAACTTTCTCTCGACTCAATTCGTGCTGATGCAATGATTTTGCTTCAGTCTGATGAAGCCATTCTCCACATCGAGTTTCAAACGCTGCCCAAGGAAGAAATTCCCTTTCGGATGTTGGATTATCGGGTACGTGGAAAGCGTCGTTATAAAAACAAAACGATGCAGCAAGTGGTGTCTATCTGAAGCAGACTGCCTCTGAACTTGTCTATCAGACCGCTTACGTCATGGAACGAACTCGGCACGAATTTGATGTGATCAGATTGTGGGAGCAACCTGCCTCACTTTTCCTGCAATATCCTGGCTTGCTGCCTTTTGCGACACTAGGACAGACTACCAATCCCACAGAGACGTTACGGCAAGCGACTCAAATTGTCGATCGCATTGAAGACCAAACTACACAAGCGAATTTGATGGCGGCTTCGGCAATTTTGGCTGGGTTAAGATTAGAGCAGAACGTGATTTATAGCTTAGTGCGGAGAGACATCATGCAAGAATCTGTGATTTATCGATCGATTCAGGAAGAAGCAGAGGCGAGAGCAGAGGCAAGACAGAGAAGAGAAATCGCTAATAATTCCTTACGGGAAGGGTTTCCAGTTGAAGCGGTTGCTCGGATTACAGGCTTGTCGATCGAAGAAGTCCAGCAACTCCAACAACAGTTAAACAACTCGGCACAAAGCTAGAGTTTACGATCGCTCTTACACTCCTTGCCAAAGCGCGATCGTAAATACAGGAAAGTTTCTGCATCATAAATAGTTAGGCAGCACAGTGAACATCCGTCCCTACACCGCCGAAGACTGGGATCGCGTCTGCGAAATCCATGACATAGCCCGACGCGACGAACTGGCAGCGGCAGGCTTGGACGATGCGTACTTAACGCTCGCGCAGACTGCCGAGAGCGAGGGCTTTCACGACTACGAGATTCGGGTCGCAGAAGTGAGCAATAGAGTTGTCGGCTTCGTTGCCTTCACCAGAGAAGAACTTGCTTGGTTGTACGTTGACCCCGCAGCGTACCGCCGTGGTGTTGGCTCATTGCTGATTCAAGCTGCGCTGGCTGAAACGAAATCACCCCTCACCGTGGAAGTCCTGGAGGGGAATGCGGCTGCCCTCGCGGTTTATCGAAAGTCCGGTTTCGAGGTTGTGGGGCACACAAGGGGTCGGATGCCAGGGAATGAGAGGTTCCGTGTCTCAGTAACCGAACTCAGGCATCCGGGTGCAGCCTAACAATCCTAATGCACATCGACCGTTGAGAGGTTATCGGTTGGCGTTCGAGGTTACTTGGGGCGGGTGATTGGGGTTGTTAATCCAAGTTTGAGAGCGCTCTTCCATTCCTCATCAAACCCCAAATCTCTATAGACTCCGTTGCAAGATTAACGGTACGATGCTTTTCCATCGCAAAATAACTCGGCTATGTTGGCAAAACGGATTCTACCTTGCTTAGATGTCAAAGCGGGGCGTGTAGTGAAAGGCGTTAATTTCGTGGATTTGCGGGATGCGGGCGATCCGGTTGAACTCGCGCAGGTTTACAACGAGGCGGGGGCGGATGAGCTTGTATTTTTGGACATCACCGCAACGCATGAAGATCGAGACATTATTTACGATGTGGTGTATCGGACGGCGGAACAAGTGTTTATTCCGTTGACGGTTGGGGGCGGGATTCAGAATTTGGACACGATTAAGAAATTGCTGAGAGCGGGAGCCGATAAGGTGAGTATTAATTCGGCGGCGGTGCGTGATCCGGATTTGATTAATCGAGCCAGCGATCGATTCGGCGTTCAATGTATCGTGGTGGCGATCGATGCTCGACGACGAGAAGATCCGACGAATCCGGGCTGGGATGTGTACGTGCGCGGCGGTCGGGAAAATACGGGAATCGATGCGATCTCTTGGGCGAAAGAAGTCGCAGAACGCGGAGCCGGGGAATTACTAATTACCAGTATGGATGCGGACGGAACGAAGGCGGGGTATGACTTGGATTTGACGAGTACGATCGCCAATCAGGTCGAAATTCCAGTGATTGCTTCTGGCGGTGCAGGAAATTGTGAACATATTTATCAAGCCTTAACGGAAGGTAAAGCGGAAGCGGCGTTGCTTGCGTCTTTGTTACATTACGGTCAGTTAAGCGTCGATCAGATAAAGACATACTTAAGCGATCGACAAGTTCCCGTCAGACACACATAGAATGGCGGGACTCGGATAAATCGCAAGTCTCAGCCGATTGATAAGAATTTGCTACCACCGAAATCAGGAAATTTGTTTCCTCGATCG
Organism: Pseudanabaenaceae cyanobacterium LEGE 13415; assembly: GCA_015206935.1. Taxonomy (GTDB): domain Bacteria; phylum Cyanobacteriota; class Cyanobacteriia; order Leptolyngbyales; family Leptolyngbyaceae; genus Leptolyngbya. The sequence continues at coordinate 3,847 of JADEXW010000057.1, forward strand.
CGCTCTTACCGAGGTCTAGATTTCTGAGCGTCTGTTACAATACGTAAACTATGGTGATAACAATCTTATTTATTGTCATTGCTCTTGTGGCTTGGGCGCTACACCTCATGCAGGAAGCGATCGAGCAAAAAGAGTTTTCCCTGATGCTGGCAGGAACGCTGGTCGCCATGTCTGCGACAGCCCTGGTTGGTGTTTACTTTGTGATGGGCAATTACATGGGGTATCTCAGCCATTTGACTCCTCAAGAGGCAGCAATGAATCAAGAGGCTTACGAATCGGTGGCGCGGTATCTCGAAGAACAAGATCAGCTTTATATGAGTGCTTCGGCGAATCGATCGATTTCTCAAGTGATGCGAAACGTGCGCTAAAATTCGGTACGATTTAAAAATCATCAAGTTTTGATAAGTGGGGTGAGGTAAGCTTGCCCCATTTTTAGTGAGCCGCTATGAGTTATTACATTTCTCCGCGTTTTCTCGATAAGTTATCCGTCCACATCACCAAGAATTTTCTATCTTTGCCCAATGTGAAAGCTCCGTTGATTCTGGGGATTCACGGACGTAAAGGGGAAGGGAAGTCGTTTCAGTGCGATTTGGTATTTGAACGGATGGGAATTGAAGCGGTTTATATGTCGGCTGGAGAGTTGGAAAGTCCTGATGCGGGAGATCCGGCGCGGTTGATTCGGCTACGGTATCGAGAGGCGGCGGAATTTGTCAAAGTGCGCGGCAAAATGGCGGTTTTGCTGATTAATGATTTTGATGCGGGGGCGGGACGAGTTGATCAGTTCACTCAATACACGGTGAATACGCAGTTGGTACACGGAACGCTGATGAATATTGCGGATAATCCGACGAATGTTCAGCTTCCAGGGAGTTATGATTCTGAGCCAACAGTGCGGATTCCGATTATTTTGACCGGGAATGATTTCTCGACGTTGTATGCTCCATTGACCCGCGATGGACGGATGGATAAGTTTTTCTGGGAACCAGATCGAGCCGATCGAATCGGTATCGTGGGCGGAATTTTTGAAGTCGATCAAGTTGCGAAAAGCGATATTGAGAAATTGGTGGATCAGTTTCCGAATCAATCGATCGACTTTTTTGGTGCATTGCGATCGCGGCTTTACGATGAGCAAATTCGCCGCTTGATCCATGATGTGGGAATCGATCGGATTTCGATGCGAGTCGTGAACAGTACCGAACGACCCCCCGAATTCCGTAGACCCGATTTTAGTTTGTCTCATTTGCTTGAAGTCGGAACCGCGATCGAGCAAGAACAGAAACGGCTTCAAGAATTGCGATTAGTTGAGGAATACAATCAGACCGTTCGCAATCGTGGACTGGGCGAAATTAGGATGACACCACAACCTGTTCATAATGGTGCGAGCGTTCAAGAGCCTGTGCGATCAAGTAGCTATAACGGTCAGCCTTCAAGTACGCGATTAACGCCTGAGATTGTGAGCGAAGTCAATCGAATTTTGGGACAGGGACAGCGGTTAGGCATTGAAGTGGTTGATTCTCGACGGTTTAGAACGAATTCTTGGAACTGTTATGGAATGTTTGATGGGAATGGAGCAGGGGCGATTTCTGCACTAGAAGCCTGTCTAGATGAGCATCAGAAAGATTATGTGCGGATTGTGGGGATTCGCGATCGACAACGAGTGATTGAATCGATCGTGCATCGTCCTAGCTAATAGTTAGCCTACGTGAGAAGTCTGGGAATTCTTGAGATTAGAGTACTGCACTGTTGTAAACAGCAAAAGAGTCAGGTATCTAACATCATGAGAAAAGTTCTCAGTTTTTTCACGTTTGCTAGTTTTTTCTTATTTGCAGGCAATGCTTTCGCAGAACTACCCCTATTAATCTACGGTTCTTCAGCAAGTAGAACGCAAGATATCGTTTTTCTAGGTTGTATTAACTGCAACAAATTTCACAATGCTGCTCTGCGTAATCAGTTCGGAAATTTTGGCAATGAGTTTTCTCCAACTAGCATCTACAACCAGTTTGGCGATTGGGGAAGTTCATTTTCCGACGTTAGTGCGTGTAACCCGTATGCAACAAATCCTCCAGTCATCCTTGACACCAAGGGTAATTTGAGAGGCTACCTGACTTTGAATCAGTATATGAGTGGAACAATTTTTGATCCTCGAATTCTGGGGGCTTGTCGATAGATACTAGGCAGTTGCTTTTGTGTAAGAAATAGCTAAACCGTTCAAGCAATCGCTCTTGGCTAGTAGTAAGCGATAATAAGACTACGATTCCTTGTGAGATGGGTTCTATGAATACTCGATTAGAAGTTGAATCAGCAATTAAGCAACTGCCAGAGAGTGAGGTGCGTGACCTTGCAAGATGGCTGCAAGAGTATCTTGATGAGCGGTGGGATCAACAAATTGAAGCTGATTTGGCATCAGGGAAGTTAGATCGTCTAATTGCTAAAGCAGAGTCAGATATTGCAGCTAAAAATGTGAGAGATCTGAATGAAGTCCTTTACGACGGCTGACTTCTGGGAAGCTTATGCCGAATTGTCCCCTGAGATGAAGGAGCAAGCGCGGAAAGCGTACAAGCTTTGGAAGGAAAACTCATTCCATCCTTCTTTACATTTCAAGAAAGTTGGTAAGAAGCTCTGGTCTGCTCGAATTAGTGGTGGCTATCGGGCATTAGCCTTGAAAGAAGGTGACGATTATTACTGGTTCTGGATTGGTGAGCATGACGAATACGAGAATCTTTTGAATTAGACGATCGACAACGGATGATTGAATCGATCGCGCATTGTCACAATCAATCTAAACGCGCAGTGATGTTAATTTGCGAAGGTGATGATTTTCTAGAGATGACTGTGACAGACCGTATTCCTGATCATTTGCCTGCATCAGGAGACACACGGTTTGAGATTAAAGTGCAATCATTCGGATTCTCAGGTCAAAGTTCCGTATGGATTGATCGTTTAGCTTTGATTAGTTTTGCTGCCCAATTGCAAGAATTAGAAAATCGCAGACAGGGTGAGGCAGAACTCTCTTCAATATCACCAAGTCAGTTCTGGTTACGAATTTATTCAACAGATAGTCTTGGTCAGATGGCTTTAGCTGGGCGACTGTCAAGATTAAAGCCTGACTTAAACTGTGAACATCTTGTAGAGTTCGGATTTAGGTTTGATCCGAGCGTACTACCTAGCATCGTCAAAGGTTTTGAGAAAATTCAGGCGGAATTCGCGATCGACAACAAGTAATTGAATCGATCGTGCATCGTCCTGACTAGTAGTGATCAAAAAGGATAAAAAATAGCATGCAGAGTAAGAATTTATATTTCGAGCCACTCACCGCTGTCCATGCTGATGCTCTCTTTCCGATTCTGACTACACCCTCTGTTCTCGCCTTCATCGATCCAACAGGAGAAACACCATCCTTGGAGGAACTTAGGGCGGAATATACTGCTCGTGCAAGGGGTCCAGTGAATTTGACAACGCCTGACGAGAAATGGTTCAACGTGGCAATCTATTTGAAAGCTGATTCTCCTATAGCGATCGGTCGGCTTGAGGCAACAAGTTATGGCGAGTGGGGCGAGATTGCATACTTATTGGGTGAAGCCTGGTGGGGAAAGGGATTAGCATTCGAGGCAATGACCTGGTGGCATGATTATCTTGAGACGCTTGTACCAGAAACTCAATGGTGGGCTACAGTACATCCAGCGAATCAAAGGAGCATTCAACTCCTGATGCGTCTAAAGTACGAAGAGATCGATCCAAGTCGGCGACCGAACCTCCAATCTTATGATTCAGGAGATCTCTGCTTTGTTCTGCCAAGTAAACGAAGTTGTTAGATGTTCGATCGAACAAATTTCCCAATACTTTCCACAAATTCCTGAGTCGATTCATAAGGCAATACATTTCGACCCGGAATGATTACACCTTCGCAATTCGGGAATTTTTTGAGGTAATCGTTTAGGCGGTCTTCCACCTTTTCCCCTTTCCCCTCACGGCTAATACTCGAAGCTTGATCTCCAAATACCGCCAAAACAGGCTGCTCAATTTTCGCCATTCTCTCTGTGTAATCTTGCCGCCAAAAGCCTGATAAAAAAGCAAACACTGCATGACGACTTTCTAAATCGTCCGATCCTTGTTTCAACGTTGATAACCATTCAGAATCGACCTGAGCTTCATTCGCAAACAATTGGCGAATCGAAAATCGTTTCAGAAATTCAGTTCGACGGGCGTAACGATAAAAGGCATTCCCGATCGCAGAATCGAACAAGTTCCAGGCGATTCGGTGGGAGGTTTCTGAAGTGTCTCGGCTGAGGAGCGACATGGCAGGAGAACCGCTGAACACGATCGCTTTAACAAGATCCGGTTCGATATTAGCAAGCTCGATCGCGACCGGAGATAATGCCCCTTGAGCAATGACGATCGCAGGCTTTTGAATCACTGTTTGCAGAAAGAATTGCAGTTGTCTTGCCCAATCGATCGGGGCATAAGCAATTCTCGGCATATCAGAGTCACCACAGCCGAGTAAATCTGGGTTGTAAATCGGATTCGGTTGACAGGAATTGATGAATCGCTGCCAGAATTGGCGGGACAGACCAACCCCGATCGGGTGAATTAACAATAACGGAGTGCCCTGACCTTCGTGAAAGTCATACGCACACTGATACTGATTCCATTGATAAAACTGGGTTTTGTTAGGTTGCTTCATTCTTCTACTTTAAAGGGAAACTCCTGATGAATTTGCCAACGTTGCCCATCGTGTTTGAGTAAAGTTAGGTGAGAGGCGATGAATTCAAAGTGAAGCGATCGATCCTTGAACTCTTCCCAGGCAAGCTTAAAATTCTGCTTAGTCAAATCCCGAAATGCAACGGTCATGTGAGGTACATAAGGACGGGATTTTTCACGCGGATCAACAAGCGCGATCGACTCTTCCAAGTGTTCAATCAAGCGGCGATGGAGCGATAGAAGTGGTTCAGTTCGATCGACGTTGATATAAATCACTCGTGGCGAAAACGCACCGAACCCATTGAGCGTAATCGAAATTGGGGAGTAAGAGAGTGCGAAACTTTCGATAGATGACCTCAGTACCTCAAATCGATCGTGTTTCCATCGAAACGGCGGTTGTAGCGTAATATGCGGAGGTGATTTGAAGGCATGGCGACTGTCATAGTACTGATCAAAATGGCATTTAACTTCGGTAGCATATTGTTGAATCGCTTGCGGGGGAAGCAACGCAATAAAGAAAAGTGGCTCTGTGTTCATAAGTTGCTTCAGGTACGAAAAAATTAGACTTACGCCCCTTAAGTCCTGTAAAACTTTACTCTGATGCTGTAGAAATCGTTTTAAGCTACAGCATAGGTTCCTGTTGATAAAAATGATAGAGGAAATGGGTCAATGCCTTGGTTCGTCAAAATTGAAGAAGGAATCGTAGATAAAGCGACGTTTGATCAATACGTTCCAGCCCATAAAGCATTTGTCAAAGACCTGATTGCCAAGGGGTACGAGGCAAAAACGGGATATTGGGGCTGTTTCGGGGGTGGAATGTTGATGTTTAAGGCGCAATCAATGGATGAAGCCGAAGAAATCGTCAAAGAAGATCCGCTGATTCGCAATCACTGTGTGCATTACAAGCTGTACGAATGGAAAGTAGTCGTCGAATAACCTGAGAAATTGTCATCACTTGGATAAAGAGTGCTATGCTGGTAAGCGACTCGGATCTATGCGATCGTAACGCCCAAACTTTGTCAGGACCGGAAGGTAGCAGCAATACGGGATGCTTATGATAGGCGTAGTCTCCGGGTCACCTTTGCTTTAAAGGTCGGTTTTCTACACCGCTTGTCAGAGGTTTCGCCCTAGGCAACCGATTAAAATTCTGCGTATCTTGGAGAAAATATAGACCAGGAGCGAGATTTTATGGGTTTGGGTGATTTAGTTCAAAAAGCAATGTATCTCGGTATTGGGGTAGCTTCCTATGCAGGTGAAAAGGCTGGGGAGAAATTGACCGAACTCCGGGCACAGGTGCAGAAGGTGGCGGATGAAATGGTTGAGCGGGGCGAGATGAATGCAGAAGAAGCCCGAAAATTCGTCGATGATATGATGAAGCGGGCACAGCAAGCGAATCCGAATGTAGCCGCAAGTGAAGATCGCCCGACTGAGCCGCGTAAGATTGAGATTTTAGACGAGGAAGAGCCGACCCCAACGCAAACGACTGTGGATGATATGCGCCAACAGGTGGCGGATTTGCAGGAAGAGTTGCGGCGGTTGAAAAATAATTAGTGAATGGGGGTGTCATCTGCCCAGAAGAGAATATATAGGTTTTTCGCTTCGGTGCAGTCGGCTAATGCCCCCTAAATCCCCCAAATTTGGGGGACTTTGAAGGTGGAAAGCGCTTTGGAATTCGAGAAATCTTTCTTGCTCAAAGTCCCCCAGAATGGAGGATTTAGGGGACGCGATTCGACAACAACGAATCGCAAAAACTTAAAAATTGTAGAAGAAGGGTAAGAAATTATCCTTCTTATTTTTTAACAGTAGTAGAGAAGTCCTCAAACCAGCCTTTGCGTTTGAAGAAAAAGACTAGAGAAAGCGCGATCGCAATCATTACACCCCAACACATGACATAGCCCCAATACCAATTCAATTCAGGCATATTGAACGGTGACTTATCGGGATTGAAGTTCATTCCATAAATTCCAGCCACAAAAGTCAATGGAATGAAAATCGTCGAAATCACAGTTAAAACCTTCATGATTTCATTCATTCGATTGCTCACCGAAGAGAGATACACATCCATCAAACTCGCAGCAAGTTCCCGATAGGTTTCCACCATGTCCAAGACTTGAACCGTGTGGTCGTAACAATCACGCAGATAGATTCTGACATCATCGCTAATCAAATCAGAACTACTGTCACGCACCAAGGAATTGATTGCATCTCTTAAGGGCCAAATCGATCGACGCAACGCCAACAATTCCCGCTTGATCGCATGAATCTTTTCTAAGGTCTGTCGAGTTGGACTTGCTACGACTTCATCTTCAAGCTCTTCGATCGTTTCGCCATACACTTCGAGAATCGGGAAAAAGCCGTCAATGATTGCATCTAACAGTGCATACGCAAGATAGTCGGCTCCCCGTTTACAGATCGTGCCTTTTGCAGTGCGAATTCGATCGCGCACCACATCGAAACAATCATGATCCGGTTCTTCTTGCACCGTCAGCAAATAGTGTTTCCCTAAAATAAAACTCACTTGCTCTGAGTAGAATCCTTTTCCCGATTCCTTCAACACCACCATTCGAGCAAGAATCAAAAGCTGATCCCCATACTCCTCAACCTTTGGACGCTGCGGCACATTCACCACATCCTCTAAAACCAATGGATGCAACCCAAACACGCGCCCCAACCGGAGGAGGATATCTTCATTGCCCAAGCCTTCCACGTCTACCCAAGACACCGATTCAGTATCGAGATAAGGGGCACATTGTTCAGGTTCTTCGATTTGGTGACGAACGGCTTTCCCGTCCTTGTAATCGATCAGGACAATCACAGGCGGTTTCGCATCTTTGGGAATGGTGAGCGTGCCGGGAATCGTGCCAGGAGTGTCATAGTGATAATCGATCGAAGAATCATCATCGGGTTGAGCGATGAGACTGGAAGGTTGAAGACGCTTTCCGACCATGAGAAGTCCCCTTACAATTTGCGGTGAGGCTGTCACAATTAGTTATAGACGAAATTTGATATGCTCTTATCGAGTTTGAAATAGGTAGTGTTCCTTTGACTGAATCGCCCCAGCCTTCCCCGTCTGCTCTCGGAAATTGGAGTCGTCGTTTAATTGCCGCCATTTTGCTAGGGGGGCAGGTGATTGTGCATTTGCTTTCCGGTAAGATTCATCGCCGAAATACGATCGAGCAAATGGCAACCGCAGGACCTGAATCACTCTTGATTGCGCTGGTAACGGCGATGTTTGTGGGTGCAGTGTTCACGATTCAAGTCTCCCGCGAGTTTATTAATTTAGGAGCAGGAACAGCGGTTGGAGGAGTGCTGGCGATTTCGCTATCACGAGAGTTGGCTCCGGTGCTGACAGCGGTGGTTCTGGCGGGACGAGTGGGATCGGCGTTTGCGGCGGAGATTGGGACGATGAAAGTGACCGAGCAGATTGATGCACTCTATATGTTGCGGACTGATCCGATCGACTTTCTTGTAATTCCCCGTGTTGTTGCTTGCTGTGTGATGTTACCGATTCTGACGCTGCTTTCACTCGTGACGGGGATGGCAGGCGGAATGGTGGTTGCAGATTTGCTGTATGGCATCTCGAATACAGTCTTTCTCAATTCTGCAAAGAACTTTCTCAGTGTTTGGGATTTGTGTAGTTCACCGATCAAAGGATTAGTGTTCGGCTCGATGATTGCAGTGATTGGGTCGAGTTGGGGACTGACGACAACAGGCGGGGCGAAAGGTGTTGGACAGTCTACAACAACAGCGGTTGTAACGTCGCTCTTAGCCATCTTTATTGTGAATTTCTTTCTGTCCTGGCTGATGTTTCAAGGTCCAGGAAGCGCATTGGGTCGGGGGTTATAACGATTGGAAAGCTTCAAAAGTCGTAACTCAGCCCGGACGAACAATCCGAATCAATTTGCCCTGTAAAGATTCTTCTTGTGCGATCGCTGCATCAATCCGCTGTGCCAGTGCTTCCCAATCTCGATCGTTAGTACAGGCGATAATTCCAGCATGATCCGGTTGGAGGCGATGGAGTTTGAAAAAATCTTTGCGGTTTTGGGTCAGGATGGCACGTTGTTCGAGGGTTGCAAAAGCAAGCACTTCTGAATCATGGATTTTCTGATTGACTTTTCCTGCATCCTGAACGGTTAAAACTTCGTGTCCTAGAGTTCGCAGGAATTCTACAACTGGGTAGGGATACTGCTCATCCGCATAGAGGCGAGCCATCCGCTTACGGCTCCTCTTCCATGACGGCATTGTTTGCTTGGATCTCTGCTTCGATTTCGCTAGGGGCGGCGGCAGCGTATGCCCAAGCATGAGCGAGATCAGTGGCGGTGAGAGAGGGATAGCTGGTCAGAAGGTCAGCTTCGCTGTAGCCGAGACGACGGGCTTCGACCAGTCCCCAAACAGTGATTCGAGTTTCTGCAATGCAAGCACTCCCCCCACAAATTCCGGGCGTTTTCTCGATGCCCTCGATCGTAGTTTTACCTTGGGAAAGTAGTTCGATCACTTGTGCCTTTTCTTCATCAGACAGGGCAAGCAATTGGGGTTCGAGTTCCTTCAGCGTCATGGCGGAGTCAGAAAGCAATCGATTCCATTGTAATCAGTCTGCTACTTTCTATAGATTTCAGGTAGCCGTTCTTGTAGAGTGGAGATCGGTAAGAGAAGATTGTCTTCGATTTCTTGATGAGGACAAATGACCTTCCTGAAACTCTGTAAGCAATACTGCTAGAACTTCAACGAACCAATAGACCTCCTGTAAAAAGATTTTTATTCGTGGTTGTGAAATCGCGATCGCGGACTATGATCGTATCTAATCTCTTTGAAGCAATCGCCACAACGGCAATCCAGTAATCACACTACTGACTAGCCCCGCTAACAGTCCTAAAGTGCCTGAATGAATTGCGATTTTTGCAGGTTCGGGCAGATTTTGAATGTGCCAATAGATTGGGTAGTAGGTTACTGCGTAATTGCAAACTCGACCGATTGACCAGCCAATTGCCCAAGCGAAAGAATTAACCATTGCCCAATAGGATAAAATGTGACCCGATCCTAGTTGAGGCACTCCTAAAATCACTTCTCTAAACTGCCCTTGCCTTGAATGACTCGACCCTAATTGAATTGCTCCTAAAATCGCTCCGCCAAACTGACCTGCTACTAGCTGGGATATAGTGACTCGAAGCAGATCGTCTTTAAAAGTTGAAGGATCTCTAAAGTGAACTAGAATTGCAGCAATAAAGAAAAGCCAACCAAAACCAACAATCGAGCAGAAGCCAATCATTGCTCCAAGTACCCAACGAACTGGCAAGAAAGTTCGATATTTATCCAGAACTGCCCACTGCATCATCCCAAGAATAAGACCTGCGACGATCACAGAATAAAAGCCAGAAAAACTCCAAGTGAAATCGTAGGTGGATCTTAGATTTACACTTTCAATCCAGCTACCGAGTGCAAGACTTATTCCCAAGCTTATGGAATTTGCAGCTATCCACGATACCAGAAATCTAACTCTAGCTTGCACAGTCATAACATAGATTCAATGTCTTGCACTGCCTCAGTCATACCAAGATACACGATCGACAAACCCTAATAATTTTCTCCTCAGAACACCTGTACTTTTGAGCAGTTCTTTTGTATCGTATTGGCAATCAGGGAAAAATCATTTGCAAGTCAGAGGCGAGATCTCGCGCGATTCGCCAAAATGATCTTGACGCTTTTCTATATCTAGTGTTTCATAGTGAAGCGACTCGCACAGAGACGCTACATCTAAAAAGTGAATTGCCCCTATCCGAGACAGTCCTATGGTTTCGCAAGTAGAAACGCCTGTGTTTGATGCCCCACGTCGATCGCGCAATCTGAGTGTAGAAGGATTAGTGCAGGTGTTTACCACATTTCACCGCAGTTTCTTCACAGGTGTAATGGCGCAAGCGATGCGAATTGCGGGACAAGGGACACCCGTTTTAGTCGTGCAGTTTCTCAAAGGTGGAATCGGGCAAGGATACGATCGACCGATGCAACTCAGCCAAAATCTCGATTGGATTCGATGCAATATTGCTCGTTGCATTGATAGTCCAGAGGTTAGTGAAGAAGAAGCTCGATCGTTGTTGGAACTCTGGCAACATACGCGCCGTGTGGTCGAGCAGAATCGATACGATCTGGTGGTATTGGACGAACTGAGTTTGGCAATTCGCTTTGGATTGATTCCGGAGGCGGAAGTGTTGGACTTTTTGCGATCGCGTCCACGTCATGTGGATGTGATTCTCACGGGTCCTGAGATGCCCGAAGCACTTTTAGAGG